>JAPLGR010000488.1 GCA_026390045.1 Chloroflexota bacterium
CGCCATCGTCGGCAGTGCGCTGCTGTTTCTGATCTGACGGGTTGGGCCTCCGCGGGCTGCCTCGGCCGAAGGCCTCGGCCGCCCGCTCCGTCTGACCGGCGCCTCAGAAGATGCCTGAGAAGGCCGTGCCGCGATCGAAGACGATGACGCACCCGTCGTCAACCATCTGTCGCGTGCCGGCATCCAGCGGCGCCGATCCCCAGTCGCGATCGGCAATCCCAAACTCGACCTCGAGCCCATCCGCATACCACACGCGCACAGAAGTCACGCGCCCCCAGTCCTCACGCGCCGTCCGGTTCGGCGCGCCGAAGGCCTTGATCCACTCCTCGCTCTCAAGATACGTAGAGGGCGACCGGCACACGACCACCAGGTCGGCATCGGACTCGGGCGTAGCGGCCTGACGCGCGTACGATCCAACCAGCGCCACACCGAGCACGTCCGACCGCGCAGCGGCCCATGCCTGCACATCCAGGATCAGCTGAGCAACGCGTTCAGGGATCGCTGGGGACATGTGCTTGTCATCCTCGTCCTGCTGTAGAGGCGGATCTAGAACCCACACCTTATGCGCCAAGGATGGGGCCACGCAGATCCGGTCGGATCGCGGGCCGTCTGGGTCGTCGCGGATACGGGTCCGGTTTCACCCGTTTCTCGCCAGCCAGCGCCTCGCCTCCAACCACGCGCGCAAATCATCATCCACAGGCACGCGGCTCCCCCAGTCGTCGAGGTCGAAAACGCTCTCGTAGCGGAACAACTCAACCTGCCGCAGGCTCGCCGGCCGGCGATCGTTCGGCACGCGCTTGTGCAGGTGCAGTGGATAGCTCACCGTCGCGGGCAGCTCGGCGATCTCCTCCCGACTCAGCGCTGCCAGCAGCGTTCCGGCCAGCACGGCCTGATGGAAGAACAGCCTCTCCCGCCCACTCAGCGCACCGAACTCGTCTCTCCCCGCCAGTGTCAGGATGGCCGCCTGCCATCGGCGCAGCAATCGCGCCTCCGGCCGCACCACGAGGCAGCCGGCGTTGAAGTACGCCCGGATGGCCTGCCCCTCGACCGTTGTCCTCACCGAGAAGATGCTGTCATGCTTAACTCCGCAACCGGCGTAGATGGCCTCCCAGAATGCGTCCGGTTCCTCATCCCATGGCGAGCCGATCAGGCGCAGGTCCACCGGCCGGCAACCGATCCGCGCCTCCGGTGGTATCTGCAGGCCGAGGGGTTCTCGCAGGATGAGCGAATCGCTGTCCAGCCAGACCAGCAGTCGTGCAGTCTCCTGCGCCGCAACCTCAGCTTGCGCCGCGGCGGCGGCACGCTCGGCCAGCGGCACCTTGTCCAATGGTGCCGGCAGCGCGAACGGCACGAGGTCGGCATCGCAGGACAGCAGTCCTGCCTCGAGCTCTGGGCCCACCACGCCGGCCACGGGGATAAGCGCCATCACGGGCGATCCCGCGAGGCGCCCCCCGAAAGCCCGCAGGCTCTCCGCAAGCAGCAGTGCATGTCGCGCCTGGGCCTCGGTCCCGGCTAGGCACGCAAAGGCCATCTCGAACATGCTCCCAGCGTACACCCACTGCCCCGCGTCCGCGCAAGGCTTGCCCCGTCATCCCGGAGCGCCGACATTCCGCCACCGGTCCCGGGCACTTGCTTCCCTCTCCGAGCTGGGCTAGCCTATCCTGAGTCCGCACACCTGCTGAAACGGCCGCCATCTCAGGGGACGCGATGCTCATCCTCCAACCTGAAGACCTCGGCAAGATCCTGCTGGCGATGCTGCTCGGGGGAGCGCTCGGCGCCGAGCGCGAGTTTCGCGACGAGGCCGCCGGGTTCCGGACGCTGATCCTGATCAGCTTCGGCGCGTGACTGTTCACCTTGTGGTCACTGCACATCGGCAACCCGGAGGACCCGACACGCATCGCTGCCAACGTTGTCACCGGCATCGGCTTCCTCGGCGCAGGCGTCATCCTGCGCGAGGGCGGGCGCATCACGGGCCTGACCACGGCGGCGATGATCTGGCTCTCGGCAGCGCTCGGTATGGGTGTTGGCATCGGCGAGATCTGGCTTTCAGTCGTCGCCACGCTGATCATCCTGGTCGTGCCGTGGTTCTTCCCAGTACTTGAAGGCGCCATCGATCGCACGCGCGAGACCCGCACGTACGAGATCACACTGCCCATCATGGCCGAGAAGGTCACCCACCTCGAAAGCGTGTTCCGCCAGTGCGGATTGAATGTCCACTGCCATCGACACACAAAGACCGGCGATCATCTACTCTGCACCTGGGAGGCTAGCGGCCAGCCCAAGAAGCACGAGGCGCTGGTCAAGGCCTTGTTCGAGGACCCGGACGTGCGCGGCTTCCGCTACTGATTCGGCCTCGATGCCCCGAGTTGCCCCAGGCGTCTTCGGGCGCTGCGCGCCGATTAGGCAACGCCCGGCGCGGATTGCGATCAGCAACAGGAATGCGGGCTGGACCAAGATCTGGTCCAGCCCGCATTCCCCCAACGCAGGTAGGTGCAACTTTAGGGGCGGATCAAATGAAGCCCCGTCTCTCCTAGGCTCCGGTCGGTTCCGCCGTTGGCTGTGGGCGAGGATGAGTATCGCGCCATGCCTTGACCGCGTCCCGCAGGTCCTGCGCTGTGCCCTTCAACGCCTCCCTCGCCTCGCGCAGGGCAGCACCGGCGCTCTTGACCGTCTCCAGTGCCGGCTCCTGATCGGTCACCTTGCCTCCGCCGTTGAACCCGGCATGGGCATCAATGATCGCGGCTGCCTCGTCATGGGACACCTCGGCAGCAGCCAGCTGGCCTTCGAGCTCCGCCAAGGCCGCCTCGAGATCGCCAGTATCAACGCCCCGTTCCTTGGCCCTCTCGATCAGCTCTCCGGCCTTGTCGGCGGCCGTGCCCGCCCGAGCCAGGTTGTCGCTCTGGCGTGAGAGCCAGTCCTGCTCGCGTTCGAAGGCCCGCTCAAGCAGCGTGCCGCGGTCGCGGCTGCGCTCGGTCGACGGCGGGTCTTCCTCATCGGCATAGGCGGGCGCCGCCGGCACGACGACGAACGCGGCCGCTGTCAGGGCCAGCACAAGCAGCCCGCCGGCTGTCGTCCAAAGCCACTTCCGGGTACGTGAGATGGTCTTCATGGCAATGCCTCCTTGTCACCAACTCTGCTTCCCATTCTGCGCATCGGC
>JAPLGR010000304.1 GCA_026390045.1 Chloroflexota bacterium
GGATCTTCAGCCATCTGCCGGGCGCGGTCAACGTTGTCGTCGACACGGCAGATGGGTCCTTGCTTGAGGTTGTGCCGGTGGCGCAGGATTTCGTCGTGGCGCCCGGAGCCTCCCGGACAGTGGAGTTCCACAACAATCAGACTGGCACCGTCACGAGTCTCTCGATTCCGTACGTGCGTGATCTGGCGCCGGAGCTCGGCCCCAGGACGCTCCGCGCCGAGGTCCTCCAGGACGTGTCCAGCACGGAGCCGATCGCTGTTGCCTCGGGCACCTTTGGGGGCGACACGGCTGAGCGCGCTGTTCAGTTGAACTTTGAGTTCCCCGCTGACCTCGATGGGGGGGGAAACTACGTCTTGCGATTCTCGGCCGATGACGGCGCGTGGAAGCTGGGCGGCCCCGCTATCCTGACTGTCGAGACGTCTGACGGGGATCAGACGGCCTCCGCCACGGTGGAGGGTCAGAGGGCGTACCTGCCGGCCGCCGAGGCGCGTGAGTGCTCCTTTGTCGCACGCCTTGACGGTCCGGCTGTTGCGCTCAGTATTCCGTACGCGCAGGTCCTCTCGCGCAACGAAGCTGCCATGACGCTCAACGTCACGCTGCTCGAGCGGCAGGATGACGCGCTGGTGCCGGTGGCGAGTGGGACGACCGTCTTGGAGCGGCCATCCTCGGGAGAAAGCGCCCTGCAGGTCAGCTTGAGTCCGGGGCAGGTGCGGGCGGGCGAGACGTATGTCGTCCGGCTGCAACTTGAGGGCGAGGGCGCCTTGACGATGCGCGGGTCCGTCATCGCCAGCGAGTCAACTTGGGATGACGGGCTTCCCCTGCGCCTCGCGGGCGGGATGGACATCGGCGGACGGTACACCGGTGTCAACCAGGAGATGTACTGGCAAGACGATCAAGACGACAACCGGAATGGCGTCTCCGACAAGTTGGAACGAATCGTGGAGACGCTCTCGCAAGCGGACATCCTGGCGATTTCGTCCAATCGCCAGTATGGGACGGTCCCACGCGTCAGCCAACGCTATCCGGTCTCCGAAACCTACTACCGGGCGCTCCTTGGATGTGCTGAGCCGCGGACCATCGCGGACTGCATGGCGCAGGCGCAACCAGGTGAGGTCCAGGGTGAGCTGGGCTACGACCTGATCGCCGTCTTCCAGAATGACCCACGCCTGGGGCCGCTGTCGTTCAATGACCAGTATGCTGAGGAAGCCTTCACGGTCTACGATCATCCTAAGGTGCTGATCTTCGCTCGGACGGAACGGTTTTCCGCCGAAGCGCTGCGTGCCCGCCTAGCGGCCATCGATCTGACCACCATCGTGCACCTGCTGCCAAGCGACAAGCCGCAAGAGGAAGTCGATCTGATGCTTCCGCTGGAGCGATTGGATGAACAGCGCGCGGGCGGCACATGGTCGGTGCTGTTCAACCGGGACAACCTGGTCAACCGTTCAGACATCGTCGCCACGATTGCCTGGTGGTTGCTGGTGGGACTAATCGGTTGGGCGGCTTTCCCGTTGACGCGGCTTCTGCTTCCTGGACTGCGCGACGGCGGCTACCCCCTGGCGCGCATCGTAGGCCTGGTGCTGACCGCCTGGGTGAGCTGGGTGCTCA
Organism: Chloroflexota bacterium; assembly: GCA_026390045.1. Classification (GTDB taxonomy): domain Bacteria; phylum Chloroflexota; class Anaerolineae; order Anaerolineales; family E44-bin32; genus DYJB01. The sequence goes on from JAPLGR010000304.1 coordinate 1,606, forward strand.
GCAGCCTGCGCGTGCCGTTCACGCGCGGATTGATCCTGGTCGTTCTCCTCGCGATGGCATTGGCCTCCGCCGTTGCAGCGTGGCTGGGTCGGAAGAGCCTGCTCGCGTTCCTGCGCGAACGACGACGCGAGATCGCCTGGGTCGAAGTCCTCGCGCTGGTGCTGTTCCTACTCGATCTTGCCATCCGTCTCGGCAATCCCGACCTGTGGCACCCGGCCAAGGGCGGCGAGAAGCCGATGGACCTCTCGTATCTGACCGCGGTGCTCAAGAGCACGTCCTTCCCGCCGTACGATCCATGGCTGGCGGGAGGCATGATCAACTACTACTACTACGGATTCGTGCTGATCGCCGTGCCCATCAAGCTGCTGGGCATCATCCCGACGACGGCGTACAACTTGGCGATCCCCACGATCTTCTCAATGCTCGGGCTGGCAGGCTACAGCCTGGCCTTCAACCTCGTCGCGCACTCGGCGAGCCGCGGAACTGGAGGGAGGAAGCCCAACCCGCGCGTGGCGGGCCTCGCGGCAGCACTGGCGCTAGTGCTGCTAGGCAACCTCGGCACCGTGCAGATGTACTACGAGGGGCTCAAGCGACTCGGCACGCCGGCCGGTGAGGAGTCAGGGACGCTGGCGGTGGGCGCGTGGCATGCCGTGCAGGGCGCCGCTCGCTACCTGACGCTGCAGGACAACATGCCATACCCGGTGGATCAATGGTACTGGAACCCGAGCCGGGCGATTCCTGCAGGCGAGGGCGAGGCCGGCCCGATCACCGAGTTCCCGTTCTTCACCTTCCTGTACGCGGACCTGCACGCGCACATGATCAGCCGGCTGCTGACCACGCTTGGTCTGGCATGGATGATCTCGTGGCTGCTGTGGGCCGAGGAACGCGGGCGCAGGCCGCCCGTGCAGATCGCAGGCAGCTTGATACTCTGCGCACTCGCGCTCGGGGCGCTGTACCCGACGAACCTCGGTGACTACCCGACCTATTGGGGACTCGGCGCGCTGGCAGCCGCAGCCGGAGGGTTGGTCTACGCACGGCGGCTGACGCTGCGGGCACTGCTCGAGGTTGTAGCCGCGCCCATTGCGCTCCTGGCGCTGGCGTACCTCCTGTACCTTCCGTTCCACGCTTGGTATGCAGCCGGCTACGGCTCGGTGGAGCTGTGGCGCGGATCCCACACGCCGCTCAGTGCCTACCTAGTTGTGCACGGTCTGTTTCTGTTCGTGCTGGCATCGTGGATGGTTTGGGAGACGCGCGAGTGGATGGCACAGACGCCGCTCTCGGCGCTGGCACGCCTCCGCCCGCACCTCGGGATCCTTGTCACGCTGGTGCTGCTGGTGATCGGGGGGACAGCGGCATTGGCAGGCGCCGGCCTGGGGATCGCGCCGCTGGCGGTGCCTCTGGTGGTGTGGATAGCCATTCTCTTCCTCCGACGTGATCAGCCGGTCGAACGACGTGTCGTGCTCACGCTGGCGGCGGCTGCGATCGCATTGACGCTGATGGTCGAAGTGGTAGTCGCCGTCGGCGACATCAGCCGCATGAACACCGTGTTCAAGTTCTACTTGCAGGTGTGGGAGATCCTGTCAATCATCGGCGGTGCCGCGCTCGCCTGGGTCGTGGCGGATCTCGCGCGTTGGGCGGCTGGATGGAGACGGGCGTGGATCACAGTCCTGGCGCTGCTGGTCTGTGGCGCGGCGTTGTATCCTCTCGTTGCGGCCCCGGCCAAGGTGCGCGATCGCTGGGCGACGGAAGCGCCACACACGCTGGACGGCATGAGCTTCATGCCCTATCCGATCTATGCTGATCTCGGGCGCGAGGTCAGCCTACAGGAGGACTACCGCGCCATCCTGTGGCTGCAGGATCATGCACAGGGGTCGCCCGTGATCGTCGAGGCCAACATCCCCGAGTATCGTTGGGGCTCGCGCTTCACGGTCTACACCGGTCTCCCCGGAGTCCTCGGTTGGAACTGGCATCAGAGGCAGCAGAGAGCAGTGGGGGGCGATCAGGTTGTGGTCGAGCGTGCGTTGGACATCAATGACTTCTACCTGACTCGCTCCGTCGACGAGGCGGTGGCCTTCCTGGACCGCTACGATGTGACCTACATCATCGTCGGGCAGCTCGAGCGCGTCTACTTCGAGACCGTTCAGCCGTGCCTGCCCTCTGCGGACGGATCCGAGGTAGTGTGCAACCTGGCCGGCTGGCCCATGGGAATGCCCAACCCGGACGTGGCCGCGACCGACTGCACGCTGATCGATCAAGGGGCACCGGACTCGGCACTCTCGTGCCCGACCCATGGCCTGGAGAAGTTCCCGCTCATGGTGCGGCAGGGGCTGCTGACTGCAGTGTATGAAGACGGAGGGACGACGATCTACGAGGTGACTCAGTGATCGGCTTGGCCATCGGATGGTGGTTGGCCAGTACGCTGCTTGCGGCGCTGGCCTTTCCACTTGCCTGGCGGGTGTTCACGCGGCTTCCGGACCGCGGACTCGGCTTCGCGCGCGCATTGGGGATCCTTGTCAGCGGGTACGCGTTGTGGCTCGGCGCCTCGATCGGATTATGGAGGAACGGATCGGGCGGATCCATTGCTGGCGTTCTGGTGCTTGCGGGCCTGAGCCTTTGGGCGGGGAAGGGCCGCTGGAACGAGATCGGCACGTGGGTCCGCGGCAACTTGAAGCTGCTCGCGACGGGCGAAGGGTTGTTCCTGTTCGCCTTCATCGTGTGGGCGGTCATCCGTGCCAGCAACCCGGACATCGTCGGCACGGAGAAGCCGATGGAGCTGGCGTTCCTCAACTCCGTCCTCCGATCGCCCACGTTCCCGCCGGCGGACCCGTGGCTCTCCGGGTACGCGATCTCGTACTACTACTTCGGCTACATCCTGCTTGCGCACATCGCCCAGCTGACCGGCACGCCCGGCTCCATTGCATTCAACCTGGGAAACGCCCTGTGGTTCGCGCTGGCCATCGCCGGGTGCTACTCACTGCTGGTTAATTTGCTGTCGGCTCGGGATGGGCGTCTGCGTCTCTTCCCTGCCTTCCTTGGCCCCGTGTTTGTCGTCATTGCCGGGAACCTGGAAGGATTCCTCGAGGTTCTTCACTCGCTTCGCCTAGGCTGGAGGACGCTAGCCGATGGCAGCCTGACGTCACGCTTCTGGCCCTGGCTGGACATCGTTGACCTGCGGGAGCCACCGACCGGCGCCATAAGCCTCATGCCCTCGCGCTACCTCTGGTGGTGGCGCGCGTCGCGTGTTGTGCATGATGCCACGTTGGTCGGTGACAAGATCGAGGTCATCGACGAGTTTCCATTCTTCTCGTTTCTACTGGCGGACAACCATCCCCACTTGCTGGCGCTGCCCTTTGTCCTCATGACGGTCGCCCTGGGGCTGCAGATCTTCCTCGCGGGCCAAAGGACGCCGGCTTCAATGGCAAGCCAACGTCTGCGGCTGCCGACGATCGGCAGCGCGCTGTGGGGGGCGCTGGTCCTTGGCGTGGGCGCGGCGGCGGCAGGCGCGGCGGTCAGGATCGCCGGACAGGCGCCGGCAAGCGAGGTGATTGCAGGTGCACTGCGCTGGGGACTGCTGGCCGGTGCAGGCTCGGCCCTGCTGCTCGTCTTCGCCTATGTGGTAGTCGGAGCGGAGCCCGCTCTGCTGCGCGCGCAAGAGCACTGGTTCTCGGCGTTTGCCTTTGGTGGGCTCGTGTTTCTCAACACATGGGACCTGCCGATCTACCTGGTGTTGTTGTTGGGCGTCCTGTGGTGGAACGGCCCACATGAGACGACCGGGACGAGCCTGCGGGCGCTGGCTTCCACGGCGATTGCCGTCGGCATCGGCGCGGGGCTGCTCTATCTACCATGGTTCCCAAGCTTCCGTTCCCAGTTGGGGGGGATCCTGGCGAACCTCGCGTACCCGACACGCCTGTCGCAGTTCAGCGTCATGTTTGCCGTGTCGCTGGTGCCGATTCTTGTCTGGCTGATTGGGCACGTTCGGGGTACCTGGGATCGGAAGGACACACGGCTGCTCCTGCTGGTGGGTGTCGGAATCCCCATCGCGTTGCTCATCGCATCCTGGCTGCTGGCGGGGCTCCTGGCCGCCGCGGATCCGACGCTGATCGATCTCTTCCTCTCGAAGATCGGAGCGAGCAGCTGGCGAGAGGCACTGGACGGCATTGCCAGCCGGCGCCTGACACGCTCCTGGACGGCGCTTGGGCTGGGTGGATTGACTGCGTTGGCCGTCGTGTTGTTGTCCCAACTCCGGCGAGGGGGACGCGAGCGCAGCGAGCCCGGCACGGACGTCCGGCCATTCGTTGTCCTGCTGGTGGGCGTGGCCAGCCTGTTGACGCTTGTGCCTGAGTTCGTCTACCTGCGCGACGGCTTCGGCGATCGAATGAACACGATCTTCAAGTTCTACTTCGCAGGCTGGATCCTGTGGGGGCTGGCGGCCGCCTATGCCGCCACCGAGCTCTGGCCGCGAAGCCCATCCGTCGGCGGCGCGCTTCGGTCGCTTGCGCTGCTGCCGATGGTGCTTGGGCTGGCTTATCCGATCCTGGCAACGTGGACCATCAGCAGCGGGCTTACTCCATCCAACGGCTGGACGCTCGACGGCGCCGCCCATCTCGCGCGCGAGTCGGAGGATGACTACGCTGCCATCCAGTGGATCAACGCCTCGCTCCCGCAGGGCGTCCTGGCGGAAGCGACCCGCAGCGGCACCAGCTACTCGGGATTCGGGCGGATCGCCACGCATACCGGCCTCACCTCTGTGATCGGCTGGGACTTCCATGAATGGCAGTGGCGCGGCAGTTGGGTGGAGCAGGGGACCCGCGTTCAGGATCTCTCGACGCTGTACATGACCCGCGACTGGCTTGAGGCTCAGGAGATCATGGATCGGTACGACATCGACTACGTCTACGTTGGCCCACTGGAGGCCTCGACGTATCGCCCGCTTTCACTCACGAAGTTCTCGATCTTTCTGGACGAGATCTACCGAAATCCCAACGTCGTGATCTACGCCCGGCCGGAGGCGCTCGTGCCATGAAGGATCGCTCGGATCGGATGGTCACGCTTGAGAGCCTGATCGTCGGCGTGCTGCTGGTGGCCGGGATTGGGTTGCGAGTAGGGCACCTCTCCTGGCCGCCCCTGGCGCCGACCGAGGCCGCTGCTGCACTTGACGCTGCGCGTTCGACCGCGGATGCGTCGGCGCTCGATCCCTCGTCCGGTCCGCCGCAGAATCCTGCTTATGCTTCCGTGACGGCGCTTCTGTTCACCGCGTTCGGCTCAGGCGATGAGCTGGCGAGGGCGCTCCCGGTGACGGCAGGCATCGCACTCTTGGCCATCCCGCTCATGCTCCGCCGCCGGATCGGACCGGCGCCGACCATTCTGGCGATGCTTCTGCTTGGCCTTTCCCCGACGCTTGTGATGACAGCGCGCACGGCGGGAGGCGATGCCCTCGCCATTGCAGGATTGAGCTTCTGTTTCGCCCTGCTGATGCGTGACGATCTCGCGGAGCGCACGCGAACAGCCTGGATAGCTGCGTTGCTCGCCCTCGCGCTGGCCTCCGGGCCCTCAGCGCTCACCGGGCTGCTCGGGTTGGCCATCGGATTCGCTGTCCACCGCGTGCTGTTCCGGACCGCCGACAGTGCCTGGGTTGGGATTCGATCGCTCCCTTGGTCGGCGCGACGCGAGTTGGTCCTCTTCGTCGTGTTGCTGGCCGTTTTCGCCACGGCAGCGGGGACGCGGCTTGACGGCTTCGCTGGCCTGGCTGCGTCACTCAGCGCGTGGCTCAAGGGTTGGACGTACTTCGGGGAGCTCGGCCTCGGACCGGCGCTGGTGGGCTTGCTGGTCTATGAGCCGCTTGTCCTTGCGGGGGGCGTGTACGCTGCTGCGGCGCTGCGATCACGGGCAAAGCTCAACCCGAGCCTGCTGGCGTGGGCGCTGGGGGCGTTCGTTGTGGTGGTCGCATATCCGGGCCGGTCGGCGGCCGAATTCGCGTGGTGCATCGTGCCGCTAGCTCTGCTGGCGGGCCAGGCTGTTGAGGATGTCGTTGAGCGGACGGTGCGGGCACAGCACAAGCCGATCCTGTTCGCCCTTGTCGGCCTGCTCCTGCTCCTGGTGGTCTTCGCCTGCCTGCAGTTGTCGGCGTACGCCCGCGGGATCGGCCTTGGGGTGGCATTCGACCCGTCCCTCGGCCTTGGGTTCGCCATTGGCGCACTGGTGCTGGGCGTCGTCATCGCGGTGCTGTTTGGATTGGGATGGTCGTGGACCCTCCCGGCCAATGCGGTGCAGGTGGTGGCCGTCGTGCTCCTGTTGGCGGAGACGGTGTCCGCCGGGTGGAGCTTGAACTACGGTGCTCTAGCGGCAACGGCGCGTGAGCTCTGGCGTCCGCAATCGGCCACTGCGGAGACACAACTCCTGGTCGAGACCGTGCGCGGCGTCTCGCTCGGGCAGACGGGCACCGAAGCGGCGCTCACCCTGCGTCTGGAGGATTCGGCGAGCCCCGTCCTGGCCTGGACGCTCCGCTCCTTCACTCTCGATGAGCCGCAGGGCGCGCTGGCAAGCGATCAACCGAAGGTGATTCTGCGACGGGTTGACGGGCAGGATCGTCCACTGTCCGCTGACTACATAGGCCAGACGTTCTCGATCAGCGAGCGGAAGGCTTGGAGCGGTATCCTGCCTTCGGGCCTGCTGCACTGGCTCGTGTTGCGCGAAGGCTCGACTACCCCGGAGCAGTGGCTGCTTCTTGTGCGGGCGGACGTTGCCAGCTTCGGCGAGTCCCCTGCGCAAACAGTGCCTGACGAGTCCGGAGGCTGAGGTCATGGTGTCGGCACGCATCATCGCCGTTGATGGTCCGGCCGGCTCCGGCAAATCCACGGTGGGACAGCAACTGGCTCAGCGCCTGGGGTATCTGTACTTCGACACCGGGGTGATGTACAGGGCGATGACGCTTGCGTGCCTGCAGCGTGGGATCGCAGTGGGGGACCAGGAGGCCGTCGAAGCGCTGGCGCAGCGCGTTGCGATTGACGTCCGCGCTCCCACGATCGCGGATGGCAGGCAGTACGACGTCCTGCTCGATGCGCGGGATGTCACCTGGGCTTTGCGTTCGCCGGAGGTGGAGGGCAGCGTGTCGCGCGTCTCCATGTATGCGGGGGTGCGGCGAGCAATGTCGGCCAAGCAGCGTGAGATCGGTTTGCGCGGCAGCGTCGTGATGGTGGGTCGGGACATCGGGACCGTGGTGCTCCCGGAGGCCGATCTGAAGATCTACCTGGATGCCAGTGTCGAGGAACGCGCCAGGCGCAGGTGGCGGGAAGCGGAAGCACGGGGTGAAGCGGTCGGATCCTATGAGGATGTGCTGGGCGCGATGCGCGAGCGTGACCGGATCGACTCGACCCGCGAGGTGGCGCCGCTGAAGGCGGCCAGCGACGCGGTAGTTGTGGACAGCACGTCGATGTCTGTGGAGCAGGTCGTGGATCGCGTGTGGCGCCTCTCGAAGGGAGAGGCGGGCGCGGCGCGGCAGCGGGGGCGGGGGAAGCGATGAGCCCGGCGGAGCAGCGGCTCACCCAGTGGCAAGGCGGGTACAACCACGCTCGGCTCGAGCCGAAGCGGCGCGCCCTACGCTGGATGATCGACAACATCGCCTTCCGGTTCCTGGTGCGCATCGACTCGGTGCAGGGGATCGAGAATCTGCCGGCGCACGGCGCGGCGATTATCATGATCAACCACATTGCCTTTGTCGACCCGGTGGTTGTGATGGGCGTGCTGCCTCGCAACATCGTTCCGCTGGCCAAGGTGGAGGTGTACAGTTATCCGGTCTTCGGCATCTTCCCCTGGTTGTGGGAGGTGATCCCGGTGCACCGTGGGGACTTCGACCGCAAGGCGCTGCGCAGCGCCGAGGAGGTGCTGCGCGCGGGTGAGGTGATCCTGGTGGCGCCGGAGGGGACGCGTCATCCGGCGATGCAGGCGGGAAAGGAAGGGATCGCTTTCCTGGCCCATCGGACTGGTGCGACGATTGTCCCGGTGACCGTCGAGGGCACGGAGGGATTCCCGACCTTGCCGATCGCGCGGCGGTGGCGCGGGCCCGGCGCACAGATCCGTGTTGGGAAGCCGTTCCGACTAGCGTATCAGGCTGAGAGGCCGAGCAGAGAAACGCTGCGCCGGATGACGGATCAGGCAATGGGTGTCCTGGCGAGGATGCTTCCGGAGCGACGGCGGGGTGTGTACGGTAACCCAGAGGAGATGCAAACCGACATGCTGGATTGCGCATAGCCAGCTAGTGGGGTCGGGCCGGGCACGGGGTATAATCGGGTGACGACCGTTGGCCTGAGAGGAGGTGCGGCGACGCTGACTGTCTGACCCAGGGAAGGGTAGCGCATGGCCCCGGAGAACGGTTCCGGGGTGACGAGGATGAGGGTTCCCTGCCGCGAGGCGGGGCTAACCGGGACAACCGAGCGGCTCTCCACCGCCCGGCCGGGAAAATCGAATGATCAGCGGAAGCCCTCCGGGCGCTCCATCGCCCGCCCCCTTTCCCCAGTCGATCCTGGTGACGAACGCCGTCGCGGCAACGGGACGGACAAGCGCGAGCAGGAGTGGGAATCGCGAGATCCTGAACGGGGAGTGACTCCATGTGCGGAATCGTTGGATACGTTGGACCGCGAGACGCGGCGCCGATCATCTTTGGCGGTCTCAAGCGGCTTGAGTATCGCGGCTACGACTCGGCCGGGCTGGCCGTCGTCGAGGACGGGAAGATCCAGGTTCGGCGCGACGCCGGCAAGCTTGACCGGCTCGCGGCCTTGCTGGAAGCACAACCGGTGCACGGGTTGATCGGCATCGGCCACACGCGTTGGGCGACGCACGGCGAGCCGACGGCGCGCAACGCGCACCCGCACGTTGGCGCATCGGGCGAAGTCGTGATCGTGCACAACGGGATTGTCGAGAACTTCCTGCCCCTGCGCGAGGAACTGGCGGCCGAAGGCGTGACCTTCGGATCGGACACCGATACGGAGGTGATCGTTCACCTCGTGGAGCGCTACATGTCGCTGGGCCAGGACCTGGCGACCGCGGCGCAGCATGCCCTTGCGATGCTCAAGGGCGCGCACGGCATCGTGCTGATGTCGTCGCGCGAGCCGGACAAGATCGTTGCGGCGCGGCTGGGCAACGCGGGAGGTGTCGTGGTTGGCGTGGGGGAGGGCGAAATGTTCGTCGCCTCCGACATCCCGGCCATCCTCGAACACACGCGGCGGGTGACCTTCCTCGAGTCTGGGCAGATGGCCGTCATCCGAAAGGACGGATTCGATCTGCGTTCGCTGGATGGAAAGTCGCTGCGCGCGATTGTGCAGACCGTGCCCTGGGATCCAGTGGCGGCGGAGAAGGGCGAGTACAAGCACTTCATGCTGAAGGAGATCCACGAGCAGGTGCGATCGACAACGGACACGATCGGCGGGCGCGTGGACTTCGAGACCGGCCGGATCCTTTTCTCTCAGCTGGGTCTGACGGCAGAGATGGCCAAGCGCGTACGACGCATGGTGATCACCGCTTGCGGCACAGCAGGACACGCGGGCATGGTCGGCAAGGTGCTGATCGAGCGTCTGGCCAGGCTCCCGGTCGAGGTGGATATTGCCTCCGAGTTTCGCTACCGCGACCCGCTGGTGGATCGGGACACCATCGTGCTGGCCATCAGTCAGTCGGGCGAGACGGCCGACACGCTGGCGGCGATGGAAGAGGCACGCAAGCGCGGGGCGACGTTGTGGAGCATCGTCAACGTCGTGGGCAGCCAGGCCATGCGCCTGGCCGACGGGACCATCACCATGCAGGCCGGGCCTGAGATCGGTGTGGCGTCCAGCAAGGCCTTCACCGCGCCGCTGATCGACCTGTACATGCTCGCCATTCTGCTCGCGGACTTGCGGGATACGGTGGACGGCACGCGTCGCCGCCAGCTGACGGCGGATCTGCGCCGGCTTCCGGACCTGGTCGGGCAGTGTTTGGAGAGGGAAAAGGCTGTCGAGGAAGTGGCGTGGTCCCTCAAGGACGTCGCGCACTGCCTGTTCCTCGGAAGAGGGATCAACATGCCGATCGCCTATGAGGGCGCCCTCAAGCTCAAGGAGATTTCGTATATCCACGCCGAGGCCTACCCGGGGGGCGAGATGAAACACGGGCCGATCGCGCTGGTTGACAAGGAGATGCCCGTCATCGCCATCGCAACCCGTGACCCGTGGTACGAGAAGATGATCAGCCAGATCGAGCAAACCAAGGCACGCGGTGGAATCGTGATCGCGGTGGCGACCGACGGTGACGATCTGCTGCCGCCGCTTGCCGATCACATCTTGTGGGTCCCGCCGACGCCGTGGCTGCTCAGTCCGGTGACGACCGTGATCCCGCTTCAGCTGCTTGCGTATCACACGGCGGTGTTGCGCGGGGCGGATGTTGATCAGCCGCGCAACCTCGCCAAGAGTGTGACGGTGGAGTAGGCGCCGTCAGGGCTCGACAGCATCTAGTTCGCACGTATGAACGGGGGCTCTCACATGAGAGCCCCCGTTGGATTCGTACGCCCAGCATGGGCGCTGACTAGGAAGGTGGAAGTCCTTCCCGGGGGTTGATGGCACCCACCGTAGCCAAGGGCAAGGGCGTCGTCGTGAGGCGGGGTCCGGAGGAAGCCGGAGGCAAAACCGCGACCTGAGGGACAC
>JAPLGR010000316.1 GCA_026390045.1 Chloroflexota bacterium
CGCCAACCCCGACGCCCCGCCCAACACCGGACGGCGCCATCACCCGCGGACCGTACCTCCAGTCGCCCACTTCAGACTCGATCGTGATCGTCTGGGAGACCGATCGGCCAATCCCCGGCGAGGTCATCTTCGGCCGCGACGGCATCTTCGATCAGCGGATGGTGTCAGCGGCGGAGGGTCTGCGCTATGAGGTCACCCTCAGTGGGCTTGAGCCCGGCGCCGAGTACGGCTACTGGATCGCCTCGAACGGCTACCCTCTGTCGGAAGGCGGCAGTTTTCGCACCGCGCCCACGGCCGACGATGCCGATTTCACTTTCGTCGCCTACGGCGACACGCGCTCTGGCCATGACATCCACCGCCAGATCGCCGAGCACATCTTGACCCTCATGCCCGACTTCGCGGTCCACACCGGCGACCTGGTCGCCCAGGGCATGTACGACAGCGAATGGGCTCGCTTCTTTGAGATCGAGCAGGCGCTGCTGGCCAACGTTCCATTGTTCCCCAGCCCGGGCAACCACGACGCCAACAGCCAGCATTACTTCGACGCTTTCGTCCTGCCCGGCAACGAACGCTGGTACGCGTTCGATTGGGGCAACGTGCGGGTCATCTGCCTGCAGATCGATGCCATCATGCCTTTCGGCAAGCAGAGTGAGCAAGTGCTTTGGCTCGAGGAAGCCCTCGCCGCCAACACGCAGGAGTGGGTGATCGTCGTGTTCCACGTCCCGCCCTATGACGCGGTGTCCGATGATGCAATGAACTACGCCGTGCGTGTCAACATCGTCCCACTCCTCGAGCGCTACAGCGTCGATCTGGTGATCAACGGCGACAGCCACAACTACCAGCGTTCCGTCGTCAACGGGATCACCTACATTGTCACAGCCGGCGCCGGCGCCGAGCTCTACTACATCAGTCATCCCGGCCCGGACACCGAGGTCTACTACAACGGTCATCATTTCGTGCTCTTCAATGTCAACGGCGGGACGCTCAACGGCCAGGTCATCACTAGCGATGGCGAGATCATCGATGAATTCGAGCTCGTCAACGGGCGGTGACGAAGGCGATGCCAACGCGGCATTCCCGCATCTGGTGGAAGCAGCAGGTCGCCCCCCACCGCACAGTCACCGGCAGTATCCCGGCATCCTGAGAGGCCAACATGCCCGACTTCGTCACCCTCACCTGCCCTACGTGTGGTGGAAAGCTACAGATCACACCGGATGTCGAGCGCTTCGCCTGCGCTCACTGCGGTAACGAGCATCTCGTTCGTCGCGGCGCCGGCATCATCAGCCTGGCGCCGGTGGTCGAATCAATGGACGGACTGCGGCGCGCCACCGACCGGACGGCATCGGAACTTGCCATTCGCCGCCTCAAAGAGGAGATCGCCGCGCTGGACGGGCCCAAGGCGGAGGCTGAGGCGCGGCTGGCACAGTGGAACGCCAAGCTGGCCGAGCATGACAAATGGATGAAGGACGTTCGCAGCATGCGGTTAGTGCTGGGGGTCGCTCTCCTGTTCGCCGCTGGCTACGTAGTCGTCGAGGCCTACATCCGGAGTGGCGGCAACGTCGACACAGACACCCGATGGATGTGCGCCTGGCCGCTCCTGGGAATCGGGGTGTTCTTGCTGCTGACCTGGATCATCATGCTGTGGCGCCTGCACACGGTAGACGCGATCAAGCCACCTCGACCACAGGTTGAGTCCACGATCCAGGGGATCCAGGCCGAGATTCGGGGCCACGAAACCGCCAAGCTCGCCAAGCAGGCCGAGATAGAGCAGCTCCTCATGGCTGTCAAGCCTCGCACATAGACGCGCTATCCATCCGCACAGGCTCAGGGACACCATCTGCGGCTGCAGCCTTCGGGCTGTGCTTCCTTGTAGACCCTCCCATCGGCGAGTGGGCTCTTTGGCGGTCACAGGTGCCCTCCCAGGCACACCTCCGGCCGTCCGCAATAGTCGGCAATGCCAGCAACCACTCTTCGGTCAGAGTGTTATAGAATAGTGACGGTACTGGTCACTGCGGGGGCGTGTTCGCGGCCGGGGTCAGTGGTTACTGGCCACGGGGCAGATCCTGGTTTGGAACCCTAGACCAACCGAATACTCGACAAACTCAAACGGAGGCATTCATGAAGTTCAGCCCACCCAAAGTCATCACCTGGTGGATTGCCGTCATCGTTGGTGCCATTGGTGTACTTGGCCAACTCCTCAGCATTCCTGTTATCGCCCCATTCGCGTTCTGGCTGGTTGTGATCGGGTTCGTCCTTCTGGCGCTTTCCACGGTCATCGCGGGACTGTAGCCTGATCCTTACCTGATCTCCCAAGCTCCCGAGGACGCCCCGCCTCGGGAGTTTCGATTCCGGGGTCCGCGTTGGCGCGCCGCGCCTGGGGCCAGCATTGAGACGCACCCATCTCAACGCGAGCCCCGGTGGTGTATCCTTTCCGGCAAGGAGAAGGAGGACGCATGAGCTTGCAAGGTGCACCTGCCGCTTCTTCCCGCGCGCAAGTGCCCCGCGATCTCATCGCGTACTTTCTGCTGACCTTTGCCCTCTCCTGGGGGATCGAGGTCCCGCTGGCGCTCCAGGCTCAGGGGCTGATCCGCGCTGTCGTCCCGCTCTGGCTGCACTACGCCGCCTCATTCGGACCACTCCTCGCCGCGAGCATCATCATGCTGGCCACGCGCGGGCCAGCCAGCGTCGGCCGCCTCTTCTCCGGCCTGGTCCGCTGGCGCGCCCAACCGATCTACTGGATCGTCGCCGTGGTCGCTCCGTGTGCGGTTTTCGCCCTGCTCGTCTTGGCGACAAGGCTTACCCAGGACGCGTGGCCGGACCTCGCCCTGCTCGGTCACCCCGACTACCTTCCCACACTCGGCATTCTGCCCACGCTGCTACTGTGGGCCGTGACGTTCGGCGCAGGTGAGGAAGTCGGCTGGCGCGGGTTTGCGCTGCCCCGCCTGCAGTCCAACCGTTCGGCGTTCTCGGCCTCCATGCTGCTCGGCGTCTTCTGGGCGGCCTGGCATCTACCGGCGCTGTTCTACCGCGACACCTACCTCGAGATGGGCCTCCTGGTGATCCCCCATGCTCCTCACCGTGGCGGCGGTGGGCTCAACGGTGTACACATGGCTGTACAATGGGACGCGCGGCAGCCTACTGATCCCCGTCATCTTCCACGCCCTGTTTGACTTCTTCTCGGTCTGGCCGGCGGGTGTGATCGGCCCCGGCATGGTGATGACCATGCTGATGGTCTTCTGGGCAGTGCGCGTCTTCAAGATCCACGGCCCGGCGACCCTCTCGCCCGAGGACAAAGTCACAGTCTGACGCATGGTCCCATGGACACTCACGCGTTGGGGCGAAGAGGTCGATGAGGAGGCTCGGATGAAGATCAAGGTCAACCGCGCTCCCGTTCTCACGTTGTGGGCGGCTGTGGTTGCCGAACGGATGGGGCACAGCGAGGCCGAGGCCCTCACGCTGGGGAAGGCCCTCGCCGGGCTGAGCGCCCAGTCCAAGGGCCGTCGGCTCGGCATCTATGCCCCTCGTCCCAAGACCGAGTCCGTCGGAGCAAAGGAAACCACAGCTCCGTCCGAAACGGTCGAGCTGATGGGCCGCCAGATCCCTGTGGTCCGCACACGACAGGGCATGCGCGCGGCGGACAAGGGCGAGGCGATGGAGCCGGCGTCCGTGCGCCGCTACCTCGAGTCGAAGTTCGGCGACCATCTGGCCGATGTGCAGCAGGCAATGTCCGACCTGGCCAAGTCCTATCCATCCGCCGAGCTTCCCAGCCACGCATTCGGGTTGTATGAGAAGTTCCGACCGCAGGTGCCGCAGGGAGAGCGAGGCTGGGGCGCGGCTGGAGATCTTGACCTGGCGCTCCTGCGCAAACTCCGAAAGGGCGCTGCCGGCAAGTGAAGGCGAACCACCGTTCGTGCCGCGAAGCCCGGCGGCACGCCGGCCGTCTCGCCCCGGCGAGCCGGGGCTCGCGGCCCGAACGGGGTGCGAGACGGCATGCTTCGCGGCTGCATATGCCATAGGGTGGGAAGATGGAAGAGCAGACGATCCGCCAGCTTCAGCAGCAGATGACCTCGGGCGAGCTTACGGCGCTTGCCCTGACACAGGCCTACCTCCAGCGCATTGAGTCATTCGACCGCAGCGGCCCTCGAGTGAACTCAGTCATCGAGGTGAATCCGGAGGCCGAGGCGCTCGCCGACGCGCTGGATGCTGAGCGCCAAGCTGGCCGCGTGCGCGGCCCGCTCCACGGTATCCCGATCCTGCTCAAGGACAACATCGACACCGGCGACCGGATGCAGACCACCGCCGGATCATTGGCGCTGGAGGGAACACCGGCGCGGCGGGATGCATTTGTCGTCCGGCGGCTGCGCTCCGCCGGCGCGGTCATCCTCGGGAAGGCGAACCTGAGCGAGTGGGCCAACTTCCGCGGCAAGCACTCGGTCAGCGGCTGGTCGAGCCGCGGCGGCCTGACGCGCAATCCCTATGCCCTCGACCGGTCGGCCTGCGGGTCGTCATCCGGCTCGGCTGCCGCCGTCGCCGCATCGTTCTGCGCGGCCGCTCTCGGCACCGAAACCGATGGCTCGATCATCTGCCCCTCACAGACCAGCGGCGTCGTCGGCGTCAAGCCAACGCTCGGCCTAGTCAGCCGCTCGGGCATCGTCCCGATCGCCCACAGCCAGGACACCGCCGGCCCCTTGGCGCGCACCGTTGAGGACGCTGCGCTGTTGCTCGGCGCAATGACCGGCGTCGACCGGCGGGATGCAGCGACGCGTCTCCGCCGGCAGCGCGGCCAGCGCGACTACACCCAGGCCCTGGACCCGGCCGGCCTCAAGGGCGCCCGAATCGGCGTGGCGCGCAATATGATCGGCACGCAACGCGACGTGCTGACCGTGTTCGAGCAGTGCCTGGACGTCCTGCGCAAGCAGGGCGCGATCCTGGTGGACCCGGCCGACCTGCCCAACTTCGATGCCTTCGGGCCTTCAGAGCTCGAGGTGCTGTACGTCGAGTTCAAGGCTGACCTGAACGCCTACCTCGCCAGCCGGGGACGCACTTCCCGCATGCGCTCCATGG
>JAPLGR010000305.1 GCA_026390045.1 Chloroflexota bacterium
TGCTCGGGAGCGCCGAAGGAGAAACCGACGTTCTTGAAACTACACGCGATGCCCAGCCCGCGTCGGAGGTGCGGCTCCGCCGGCGCCCCAAGCGCTGAGGCGGGCGGACGCTTCCATCCGCGAGAGCTCCTGGTCCAGCCGGCCCGCTCCGCACACGCCTCGACGACCGGCTTGATCGTCACACCTGGAGGCAGTGGCGACCCCACCGAAAGCAGGTCGCCATCCTCCAGAAGGTTGGCCATCCGGATCTCCACGGGATCCATGCCCAGCGCTTCCGCCAGGCGATCCATCTGGCCTTCAGCCGCAAAGGTGGCTTGTGGTCCGCCAAAGCCGCGGAACGCGCCGCCGGGGATGTTGTTGGTGTAGACCGAGTACGTGTCAACAGACACATTGGGGAACTTGTAGGGCCCGGTGCACATCAAGGTCGAGTTCCCCAGGACTTTGGTGGAGGTGTACGCGTAGGCGCCGCCGTCCTGGATCACTTCCATCTGGGCGGCGATGAGTTGACCCTTGCTGGTCGCGCCCCACGTGGCGCGGATCACATACGGGTGGCGCTTGTGGTGGCCGAGGATCGATTCCTCGCGCGACCAGATGATCCTCACCGGACGTCGGATGCCGCGCTGATGGAGCCGCCATGCCGCCAGAGCGATGACGATCTGGACCGACATGTCCTCCCGGCCGCCGAATGCCCCGCCCACCGCGGTGTACTGGACGCGCACCTGATCCACCGGCAGCCCCAACGCGTGGGCAATCTGCTCCTGGTCCTCATGTGTCCACTGTCCCGCCACCTGAACGAGGACCCGCCCTGCCTCATCGATCGAGCCAACGCCGGCCTCCGGCTGCAGGAAAGCATGCTCCTGCGCCGGCGTGCGGTACTCCTGGTCCACGACGACGGCCGCCCGAGCCAGCCCGGCCACGGCATCACCCTTGCGAATGCGGTAGTGGCAGAAGACATTGCTCCCGGTCTCCGGGTGGAGCAGCGGCGCATCTGGCTCGCGCGCCTCCAGCACATCGGTGATCACGGGCAGGTCCTCGTAGTCCACCGCGATCCGCCGGACAGCCTCGGCCGCGATGGCCTCCGTCTCAGCGATAACCAGCGCCACCTGGTCGCCGACGAAGCGCACGCGATCGGCGGACGGCTTGGCCGAGCCGGGGCCGCACAGCACCGGCTGGTCAGGCATGATCAGGCCGTACTCATTCACCGGCACGTCCCGGGCCGTCAACACGGCCAGCACGCCGCGCAGCGCCTCGGCCGCCGTCGTGTCGATTCGGCGCACGATCGCATGCGGACGGCCGGCAAACAGGATCTTCATCGCCGCGACGTTCGGCGGATTCAAGTCCCCAGGGTAGGCCGTGGCCCCGGTGACCTTGCCTCGGGCATCAAGCCGGTTCCGCGCTTCTCCAACAGCAGGCATAGCTCGTCCTCTGCCTCCCTGTGACTGCCTCAGCCTGACGACCCCGCGCGCCGGATCTCCAGATCGAAGATGCGGCGCAGGATGGTCAGGCTCGTGGCATAGGTGGGGTCCATACCGAAATACGACAGGGACCCGGAGCCCAGGTTCTTTCCCTTGCTCAACGGCGTGTCGGAGGCGTAGTGCAGCAGGCCAATGTCGAACGGCGCGCCGTGCAGGTTAACAATCTCATTGTGAGGATAGCGCCGAGGTCGGCACATCTCAGACATCGCGGAGAGATAGGGCCCGGCCTCCATCTCGATATCCGTGTAGCCCTCGCGATAGAAGACGTCCATGTAGCGCGGCGTCTGCAGGAACGTCCCGCGCACGCTGACCGTCTTCTGGTTGTCGAGGACCGTCCCGTACACCAGATCGTCCGTCATGTCGGAGGCCACGAAGCAGTTGTCGAACAGGTACGTGTTCTGCGAGTGCTCATCGTGAACCACCGATGGGATCATGACGTCTCCGATCACGCCGTTCAGCGTGGCCGCCTTGCCCATCGCGTACACGCCGCGCACCTCCCCCACCCGCGTGGCAATGTACGACAGGATGAGGTACGCGGCAGCGCCCAGCGGGTAATCGATGTTGACGATGACTGCATTGCTGCGGGAGAGGGCACCCAGATCGACTCTCCGCAGGCGCGGGTCCACCCAGTCGGCGCGAATCCGTTGCAGGTCGATCAACTGCACAGTGACATCGAATCCGTGGCTGGCGATGCGCCGAATCCCGCAGCGCTCCTCGTCTGCCAGCCTGGCGCTTCTGAGCGCGTTGCCCTCCGGGGATTCGATGGACTTCTTCAACACGTAGTACAGGAAGTTCTCGCGGCTCGATCGGACCTGGCGCGATTCGATATCGCGCCACTCGGACAGTAGATCGGCATGCTCAGGAGCTTCCAGGTAACGCACCAGTTCATCCTGATGCCGGAGCGCGAAACCGCTGGCCAAGTTGACCAGGCTGTGCGGATTGCTGGAGACGAAGTACGCCGGACGGTCCGCGAGGGACGGATCGGCCTGGAGGACATGCTCCCACCACGCCTGCGTGGCGCGCCGGTAGTCGTTCAGCGATCCCGCCAGCAACCTCACGCGCAGATTCTTGGGCGCGGCGGCCATGGCGCGCATGAAGGGCCAGAACCTGTCCCCCCACGCGCGTCGAAGCCGATCTAGGTCCTCCGGCTCAATCCCGATGCCTGTCGCCAGCGCAGCCAGCGTCTCATCGTCACCCGCCGCTGACTCAAGGAAGGCGCGCACCTGGTCCCCCCGGAGCCGACGGTGCATCTTGTTCCACTCAATCTGGAACGCCGTCAGCAGCGGCAGGATGTCATCGATATCCGATCCGCTGGCAATGTACAGGGCCAGGGTGGAACGGCGGTCGAAGTAGCTCCGCCGACGGCGCGCCTTCGCCGCCACCGGCTCCCAGCCCTCCACTTCCCCCAGGCCGTGCTGCTGGAAGACCTCCTGGCTCTGGCCCAGCACCACCCTGTCCACCTCAGTGATGCATGCCGGCAGGCGGAGAGAGGCGTAGATCAGGGCGGACATGTCCGGGCCGGGCGACTGGGCGCGACGATGCAGCGAGGAGCCCATGCCTGCATGGACCTCCTCCAGCGTCCGCACCTGCACGTCGGTCGTCGACCGCAGCAGCGAGTAGTAGGTGCGGATATAGAGCTCGATCTCCTCAGACCCCGTGCGCGGCACCGTCCGGTCCATCAGAACCTCAACGCGATCGCTTGAGAGAGTCGGTGCGTTTCACGGGCGGAGCGTCCGTCTCTCCCAGCTTGATGGGAAAGGCAATGGCATACACGATCGCCAGCACACCGTATCCGAACAGCATGAACAACAAGGCGATGAACAGTTGGAGAACGATGCCCGACGGCAGGAACGTCAGGCCGGGGATGTTGACCAACTCAGGAGGCAGGTACACCCAGCCATGCGCGGCGTTCTCACGGAGAAACCAACCTGCAGCGAGGTAGCCTACAACCGCTAGCGTCACGAGCAGCACGCAGCCCACGCCGCGCCAGATCGGGTTCATCCTGCGTTTGGCCTCGCGCTCGCGCTCATGCTGCGCGAATCTCCACGTATCGCGTCCCATACCATCCTCCTCATCCGGCCGCAGATCCGGCCGGGGCTGTGAGCCTAGCTTCGCGCCGCAGCGCGTTCAACGGCCTCGATGATGCTGTAGTAGCCCGTGCAGCGGCACAGGTTCCCCGTGAAGGCCTGCTCGATGTCGCCGCGCGTCGGATGCGGTCGCTCCTCAAGCAGCGCCGCACCCGACATCAAGAACCCCGGCGTGCAGTAGCCGCACTGCACCGCGCCGCTCTCGACGAACGCCTGCTGCAGCGGATGCAGTCGCTGGCCGTCGGCCAGGCCTTCCACCGTGCGGATCCTGGCCCCATGGGCCCTGGGCGCAGGGACCATGCACGCCATGACCGCCATTCCGTCGAGCAACACAGTGCAGGCGCCACACTCCCCCTCGGCGCAGCCCTCCTTCGTGCCCACCAGCAGCCCGTCTTCTCGCAGCAAACGCAGCAGCGTCTTGTCCTGGCCACCGGCGAAGGTGCGCGGCTGCCCATTGATCGTCGTCTCAATCGGGGTGCCCGCTCGATGCACAACCGAACGAGACGGTGCCTGGTGGACGTGCGGTTCGTCCCGGCCCCACAGCGTCACGGGCACAGACGGGAATCCCTGGCGCTCACGCCCGGCGGCCAGCGCACGCAGGCAGCGCCGCACGCTGACCTCCACCATGTCCCGCCGATAGGCTGCAGAACCGCGCAGGTCATCGATCGGCCGCGCGGCCTGCACGGCCTGGCGCGCCGCCTCCAGCACGATCGCGGCCGACAGTTCCTTCCCGGCCAGGAAGT
>JAPLGR010000231.1 GCA_026390045.1 Chloroflexota bacterium
GTGTCCCTCAGGTCGCGGGTTTGCCTCCGGCTTCCTCCGGACCCCGCCTCACGACGACGCCCTTGCCCTTGGCTACGGTGGGTGCCATCAACCCCCGGGAAGGACTTCCACCTTCCTAGTCAGCGCCCATGCTGGGCGTACATGAAAAGCGGAGCGGCAGAACGCCGCTCCGCTGACCAGCCTCGTGTGGGCGGTTACTCGCCCCTCCCGCCTTTGCCCCTCTCCTTGGGCTTCTCCTTCGTCGGCTTCTCCTTGTCCTTCTCCTTCGTCGGCTTCTCCTTTTCCTTCTCCTTCGTCGGCTTCTCCGTTCCCTTCTCCGCGCCCTCTTCCTCCTCGCCTTCCTCTTCCTTCTTGCGCGCGATCACCTCGGGTTCCTCGGCCACCGCCACAGCTTCCTTAGGCTCCTCAAGCACTTCGGCCACCTGGTAGATCACGCGCGCCACGACGTCTTCTGCCGACGTCAGGACGCGAACGCCCTTGCCGAGCGTCAGATTGCCGACACTGATCTTGTCGTCGATCTTCTCTAGGCCTTCAATGCTGACCGTCACGCGATCGGGCAGGTCCGCCGGCAATGCTTCAACCTCAATCGCTTGGACTCCGGTGACAAGGACACCGCCGAGCGTCTTGACCGCCGGAGCCTCACCGAGCAGCTCGATCGGCACCTCGGCCCGGATCAGCTGATCCATGGCGACCTTCAGAAAGTCGACATGCCTCAGGTCCCGCCGGATCGAGTGACGCTGGATCTCGCGCACCAGCACCTTGTGCGTTACGCCTTCCAGCTCGAGGTCCAGCAGCGTGGCACCACTGGCGCGCGCCAGCGCCCGTTCTGCCTCGCGCGAATGCAGTTCGATCGCCGTGGGCTGCAGGCCGGCGCCATAGACCACCGCCGGCACCTTGCCCTCACGTCGGAGCCCCTTGACCTGCTTGCCGATCACGTTCCGCTTCTCTGCCTTGATCTGAATGCCTGCCATCGTTTCCTCCGGAGCGCCTCTTGCCCATGCAATGGGCTACCCTCGCTCCATGATCTCACCGGCCGAACGCCGGTGGAAGTCCTTAGGACCGCCGCCGGGCGAGCAGCCCGCCAGCCAGCCAGATCAGCCCCGCCGCCACTCCGGCCGCGAGTCCGGCCAGGATCGCCCCGCGCGTGTCAAGCATCGTCTCGACCGGGCCGTTGACCTCACGCGCCAGCAACACCACCGTGCTGCTGTCATGCAGGTCAGCATGGTCGGCGACCGTCACGCCAGCGCGCGAGTTCGTCAGCCGCAGGTCACGCGCCACGAGCACGCCACACCCGCTGTCGTTAGCCTCGATCACCTCGGCGCGGACCACGAACCCAACGGATTCGTTCAGGCTGACGGTCTCGGCATCGATCGTGACCGCGCCGCCAGTGTCCATCTCGACCACACCCGCAAACACGCGGTTGACGCCGGCCTGGTGGACATGGACCTCATCGGCCTCGACAGTCTCCACCACGGTGCCACGCAGATCCGTCGTCTCGCTCGGTGCCGTGCCGGCCAGTTCATCCGCGCCGTTTGTGTCGTCCATGTGATCCCTCGTCCGGGCAACAAAACGGCCCCTCTCACCCACCAGGGGCCCGACAAATGCATTCTACCCTTCCGCTCTCAGACCGTCAACGGGAGCTCAGCCGAAACGCCTCGCCTCAGAACCATGCCGGACTTGACCCGAGATCCCCGGACCGGGACGTCACCGATCAGGCTCGGAACGTTCAATGCGGTCCATCGCCTGCCGGTACTGGCGGCGGTAGTTGCGGAATGCCTTCCTACCTCGCGAGGTCATCCGGACACTCGTATTGGGCATGCGCCCTTTGAAGCGCTTGGTAATCTCCAGGTAGCCTGCCTCCTCCAGCGCCGTGAGGTGCTTGGACAGCGTGCCCTTGTTGATCCCAGTCACTTGCTCCAGGAAGGTGAAGTCGGCGCTCTCGCATCCGGCAAGGACCGCCAGGATCGCCAGCCGGCCAGGGTTGTGGATCAACCTGTCGAGTCTGGCCAGGACGGCGTAGTCATCCATGCGACGACCTCGCCTCCGCAAGCCTGCGGCCTAGCGCCAGGCCCCCGGAGACAAAGAGCGTAGCTGCCCAGACGCCACCCAGCGCGAGCCAGCTCTCGGCCGCTGTCAGCGGCAGGAAGAAGATGGCGGCGGACAGCAGGCCCCCTACCAAACCCGCCCACTGCAGGCGCCGCAGGCTCAGCTCGCGCCCGAGGGCGAAGTAGAGGATGCCCGTGCCTACGCCCGAAGTGGCGGCCAGGACCCGCATGCCAGCCGCAAGGTCGAGCTCAGGCGGCGGCACATACATCAGCCCGGCGACGATCAGGATCGCGGCAAC
>JAPLGR010000464.1 GCA_026390045.1 Chloroflexota bacterium
AGTCCCTGAGAGCCGAGAGCGAGCGGCGCGAGAAGCGCACGACGGCCTGACGGTCGCCCTTTCCAATCAGCAGCGCCCTTCCTTCGGCCCAATCGAGATCGCCGCGCCGAAGTCGGCAGGCCTCATGAACCCGCAGGCCGGTATCCGCCAATGTCAGCAGGAAGGCACGGTCCCGCAGCCCGCGCAGCCGGGCGCGCTCGTCTGCGGCGGAATGGGAGCGAAGCGACTCGGCGTAGTCGATGACTCTCTCTATCGCCTCCCGCGGAAACTGGGGCAGGCGTTGACCCGGTCGACGCGCTCGTTGGCGAATGATCTGCTGTACGCGCGCCAGGTTGATCTCCGCCGCTCCTTCGGCTACCAGATATTCAAACCACGCACGCGCCGCCGCCAGATACAGCCGCTCCGTCGCGGGCGCGCTCCGCTTCAGGTAGGAGGCGAAGTCGCCAATCCAGCGTTCCTGCGCCGCACTGCAACCTAAAGATGCCGGATCTCCGGGCCCGCGGCTCAGCATCTCCCTCAAGGCCGCCAGTGCGTTTCCGTATGTCCGCGCGGTGTTCGGGCTGCGCGACAGCCTGACACCATCGAGGTAGGCCGCCATGCTGTCGCTCACACTCATGTTGGTCGCCGGATCAGATCTTGGCGGTTGTGTGCCCATAAGGCCTGCAGTGCCCACTGCAAGTATGCTTACTATAATGTAACTTATCGTAAGCATAGCGGGAACCGGCCTGATTGTCAAGCCCCCCTCCGACCACCCTCAACGATGGCAAGCCCGCAAGCATGCGCGAGGGCACGGAGGCAACCTTGGTGCAGATTGCATACAGACCGAGACACCAACCTGTATTCCAAGGGGAGAAAATCGCCGCCCTGCCCTGCCGAAGATGCTGCGGCTTCTTGCCCCAGGATCCAAGCAGTGCGCGGGTAGCTGCCCCCCGGCTCGAGCCGCTGGGCATGGAGGCCTACGGCACGCATGATGTCGGGAGGCAATGGACCCGAACTGTTGGGACGAGAAAATGGCCGACGGGTTACCGTCCCGGCGGCGAGGGGCGGCCGAACGGCCTAGGGAAGTTGCCCGGTATCAGTTGGCTCCACCGTTCAGGGCCTGGTAGGCCTGGAACACCTTGGCGATGTCGCCGCGCTGATAGCAGCGGTTGAAGGCGTCAACCATCGCCGGGTCAAACAGCCGTCCAGACTGCGATGCGATCTCGGCCTGGGCGTTCCCGGCCTCCACCGCAGCATGGTACGGGCGATCGGACGTCATGGCGTCGAAGGCGTCCACGATCGCCAGCAAGCGAGCTGAGTCGGGAATGCCCGCCTCGCGGAGCCCCTCTGGATAGC
This sequence comes from Chloroflexota bacterium, assembly GCA_026390045.1. Taxonomy (GTDB): domain Bacteria; phylum Chloroflexota; class Anaerolineae; order Anaerolineales; family E44-bin32; genus DYJB01. The sequence goes on from JAPLGR010000464.1 coordinate 1,336, forward strand.
CCGAGCCGTCCCATCGTTCGTGGTGGGCACGAATCGTGGGCACCGCAGGCGCGAGGTACGGGATGCCCTCCACCATGCGGGCGCCCACGCGCGGGTGTTCGCGCATCTCCTCCCATTCCTCCTTGCTGAGTGGCCCTGTTTTGCGCAGGATGGCTTCCGGAATGGAGATCTTCCCAATGTCATGCAAGATGGCACCGAACTCGAGCGTCTCCAGGCGATCATCACCCCACTGCAGTTCGCGAGCGAGGGCCTGAGCGTAGGCATTGACGCGCTCGACGTGGAAGCGGGTGTAGTGATCTCTGGACTCAATGGCGTTCGCCAGGACGCGCAGGCTCGCCTTGTATGCCGCCTTCAGCTGGGCGAGAAGGAGCTCGCCCGTGCGCTGCAGGCGAGCCTTGACGGCCGCCAGGAGTTCCTGGCTGGTGATTGGCTTTGTGATGTAGTCGTCTGCGCCCAGGCTCTTGGCAGCGAAGATGTCCTCGCGGGTGCCGCGCGCCGTCAGGAAGATGAAGGGGATGGTGGCGGCGTCCGGAATCCGCCTCACGGCATCAAAGAGCTCGATGCCGTCCATGATGGGCATGGCAATATCGGACAGGATCAAGCTCGGGCGCAGCCGCCCCATCACTTCGAGCGCGGCCTGGCCGTTGGCCGCCGTGTGCACGGTGTAGCCAGAGGCTTCCAGGATGTCGCGCAGGGCAACCAGCATCGCCGGATCGTCTTCGACGACCAGCAATGTGGCAGAAGGTTTCGCCGCTGCCTCAGGCATTAGTCACCCAGCTCCTTCCCTGCGACACCCAGCAGGCTCACCCCATGATTATTCCGCACCACGATCGCATGTGCAAGGCCGCCTACGGCCCGTGGACCGCGCGCGGGGCCGTCTTCAGTCGCGCGAGGGCACCTGTCCAGTGCTTTACGGAGATCTTCGGCGCGCTGGCAGCGGGCGCCGGTTGCAGACGCGGAAGCAAGGCGCTCGCCGCGGCTTGCGCGGCCGGCAGGTCGTCTCGGAGCAGAGGCGTAAGGATCGCCTCGGCACCCTGCCCTGCCCAGCCCCATTCGCGCCGGAACTGATCGGCCTTCAACCAGTACCCCCGGCGCTCCCAGGCATCCGCCGTGCGCTCCGTGGAGCGCTGCAGTTCCCGCAGGGCAAGGCCCGCGTAGGCAATCCGGTCGCCCAAGGCGTCCGGATTCGCGGCCGCGTCCAGATCGGCCAGGGCTGTGTGGATTCCGGCAACGAGGCTGGTGCGGGCCCGCGCGGGCGAGTCGGGGCGTATGATGCGAGCCATGGGCAACCTTTATTATAGCCGCCCGGCTATGGACATGGGATGGGACCACGGGACCACGCGCCGCCGGGAGATGACGGCCGGGCATGCTAGAATCAACCCGTGACACCATGGTGTGTCTCCCCATCCCACGGGACGGCCGCTTGTGATGGAGTGAACCAGCTCGATGAGCGATGAGGGCGTGAAGGTCGTGGCCACCAATCGGAAGGCGGCTCACGACTACTTCCTCGGGGAACGTCTGGAGGCGGGTCTTGTGCTGCAGGGCAGCGAGATCAAGTCGGTACGCGCCGGCCAGGTGAGCCTGCGAGAGGCGTACGTCAAGACCGACGGACGCGAAGCCTGGCTGGTGAACGCGCACATTGCAGCGTACGATCCGGCCAGCCGCGAGAATCACGACCCTAGGCGGCCTCGCAAGCTCCTGCTTCACCGCAAGGAAATCGCCAAGGCGTTCGCCCACGTGCGCGAACGGGGGGACACACTCGTGCCTGTTCGCATGGTCCTCAAGGGGGGCCGGGCGAAGCTGGAGCTGGCGCTGGCGCGAGGCAAGCGCAGCTACGACAAGCGCCAGGCGACCGCCGCGCGCGAGGCACGCCGCGAGATGGAGCGCGCTTTGGGACGAAGGAGGGAATGATGACGCCGCGGTCGATCGCGTCCGTAAATCAACTCCCCCAGCCCGTGAAGGAGGCGCTCTACACCCGGTTCATCCCCCGGATGCTCTTGGAGCAATTCCACATCCC
>JAPLGR010000176.1 GCA_026390045.1 Chloroflexota bacterium
CTCGCCGTCAATCCGCCGGAGCTGTTCGAGCGCGTCCGGCCCCGCGTGGTTGTCATCCCCGTCGAAATGGCGAACACGCGCGGCTTGCCATCGCCCGAGGTGCTCGATGCCCTGGAAGTCATCACCACGTTGCGGACGGACCTCAACGGTTGGATCGCATTCCGCACCGACGGCGAGAGGTTGTGGGTTGAAGTGGAGCAGCCGTAGGGAGTCGCAGCGCCAGCCCGCGCCGATGCAGGCGAACTCTCCACCGGCAGACGCGGCTCGAGGCGAGGCATGCCTCGCCTCGAGGGCTGCGCCTTGGCATTCGCGCTACTCCAGCCCATAGGCGACGCTCACCTCGGCCCGCACCGAGATCTGGCCCAGGCTGACGGGCCCGTCATCGCCGGTGCCGGAACCGCCCGAGCTGGACCCGGCGTTCTGCACTACGTTCTGCGCCCACAGACTCTGGTCCCGCCCATACCACCAGCTGTTGAAGTACGACCACGTGTTCTCGCTGATCGAGAGCACACAGCCGGGCGTGGCGCCTGCCGCCCCGGCTAGCGCCTCGGCCTTCTCGCCGGCCGCCTTCATCGCCAGCTCGCGTGCCTGATCACGGTAGGCACGCAGCTGGCTGGTGTAGAACTCGACGTTGACCACCTGGTTGGCTCCCGCCTTGAGCGCCGCGGCGATCACCGAGCTGACCTTCTTCACGTCGCGCAGCGTGACGGCGACCAAGTTGTTGATGCGGTAGCCCTTGATGTACAGCGAGTCGTAGTCCTCGTAGATCGGCTCGATGATGTACCAGTCGGTGGCGATGTCCTTCTCGGCGATGCCCTGGCCGCGAAGCGCCTGGATCACCTGCCGGATGGCGCGCGTGTTGGCGGACTCGACCTCATTGACCGTGACGCCGTTCGACTGAACGCCAAGTTGGATCAGGACGCGATCTGGCGTGACATTCACTACCGCCGCCCCGCTGACCTGAACTGTGCGCCCTGAGGAGCAGGCGTCAGGGGTCGGCGCGGGAGCGCTGGGCGTTGGCGTTGGAGCAGCGGCTTGGGCGGGGAGCTGCGGCAGCCCGATGACCAGCACACCGATCAGCAGGACGCCGCTCATGAAGGCTTGCAGAGAAGAAGAAAACATTCGCATCGGAACCTCCTGGCATGAGAAACGGCTGCTCAAACCGTACGCCGTCCTCCGGTCAGGAGGGTGTCAGGACTCAGGCAGTTGCCAGGCAGTGTCGGCGAGCGGCAGAGAGAAGGTGATGCTGGCCCCCTGCCCCGCGGCGCTCTCGGCGCTGATGTGCCCGCCTTGCGCGGTGATCAGGGCGCGGGCGATGGCCAGCCCGAGGCCGGCGCCGCCTGAGGCCCGAGACCGCGCTGCGTCGACGCGGTAGAAGCGCTCGAAGATGAACGGCAGGTGCTCGGTGGGAATGCCGGGACCTTCGTCATGCACTGTACACTGCGCCCATTCCCCGACGCGCTCAAGCCTGATCGTCACGGCAGATCGATCGGGCGTGAAGCGGATGGCGTTGTCCAGCAAGTTGTCGAGGACCTGCGCCAGGCGGTCCGCATCGCCTGCAACGAGCAGGTGTATTGGGGATTCGGATTCTCCACCGATCACGCGCAGCGTAATGCCCCTGCGCCCGGCAAGCGCGCCGAAACTCCCCCAGCGCGAGCGAGCCAGCTCGGCCAAGTCCAAGGGCTGGACCTTCAGCCGCAGCGCGCCGGCATCGGCGCGAGTGAGCACCAGCAGTTCGTTGACCAACCGGATGAGTCGATCGGCCTCGCGCTCCATCGACGCCAGCAGGTGATCTCGGCCTTCAGCATCATCGAGCGCGCCATCCTGCAGCGTCTCGATCGTCCCCTTGATCACCGTCAGCGGCGTTCGCAGCTCGTGCGTGACGTCAGCCAGGAAGGCGGTCTTGGCCTGGTGTGACTGTCGCAGGCTGGCCGTCATCGAGTTGAAGGACGCGCCCAGGCTCCGCAGCTCAGCGATGTCCGACTCGACCGAGACCGGTGTACTGAGGTCGCCGCCACTGACCGCGTCCGCCGCTTCGGCGAGGCGACCCAAAGGCCTCGAGATGCGGCGGGCGAGCAACGCACCGGCCAAGCCGGCGAGAAGTGCAGCAGCCAGGATCGCACCGGCGAACTGGAGCACAGCACTTGCTGGAAGGCCACCGGCAGGGAGCGGCATTGCCAGATAAGCGATGCCGGCCAGACTGCCATCGGCGGCGAGGATCGGGGCGGCGGCGTACAGCACGCGGCGGTTGTCGGCGGATGCGACGTGGCGGATCGCCGTCGCCGCTTCGCCTCGTATCGCCTGCTGGATCTCAGGGCGCCGCAGCAGATCCGCCGAGGGGACAAGGCCGGCATTCTCGGCTTCGGGCACCTGAACCTGAGCATCGCCGGCAATGGGCAAGCCAACGACCACCGCATCCTGTTGCCCGAGCACGCGGGTGTGGATCCCGGGTTCAACGTTGGCTGCCTGCATGTACGACTCGACCGCGGCAGCGGGCAGCGGCGAACCTTGCAGCGCGGCCGCTGTCAGTTGAGCCTGGGCGAGCAGGTTGTCGCGCTGCGAGTCCAGGTAGAGCTGTTCGACGGCAAGCCAGCTCAGTGAAGCCGCCAAGACCATGCCGATGAGCAGCACGGCCAGGTAGCCCAGCGTCAGGCGCGACTGCAGGCGGTTGAACATCGTCAGGACCGCAGCCGGTATCCGACGCCGCGCACGGCCTCGATGGCATCCGCTTCCGCGGCTGCGGAGCGCAGGGCGGCTCTCAGCCGCTTGATCGCGCTGTCGACGGCGCGCGTGTCACCGACGAAGTCGTAGCCCCACGCCTGCTCGAGCAAGCGTTCGCGGCTGAGGACTCGCCCGGCGTTGGCCATCAGGCATTGCAGCAGGTTGAACTCCAGGCGCGTCAGCTCGAGCGGCCGCTCCCCGACAGTGACCAGCCGGCGCTCGACATCTATGGTCACATCGCCGGGTCCTCGCAGGATCGTCGATGTGGATGCCTCACCATTCTCCGGACGGGTGCGGCGCAGGACGGCCTTCACCCGGGCCAGCAGCTCGCGCACTCCGAACGGCTTCGTGACGTAGTCATCTGCGCCAACCTCCAGCCCGACGACGCGATCGGTCTCCTCGCCCAGGGCGGTGACCATGATGATCGGGACGGAAGTGGACTTGCGCAGCTCGCGGCACACATCCAGCCCGTCGACTTCGGGAAGCATCAGGTCGAGCAGAATCAGGTCGGGGCTGGCCTCGCGCGCCAGCTGCAAGGCCTGACGTCCATCGCTGGCGATGAGCACGTCGTAGTGCGCCTTGCGCAGGTTGTAGGCCAGCAGGTCGGTGACCGATGGTTCGTCGTCGACGACGAGGATACGGGTGGACATCGGCCGGAGGATAGCACAGGATTGTGGCAGGCTGGTGTCAGACGGCAGGCATGCCGCGCAAGGTGGAGACCTAGCAGATCCGCGCCGGGCTACATGAGAATCCGACGCCCTGAGTCTCTACGGCTTTCCGGGTCTCTCCCCGACACTCTCCAGCGCCACCAACGCCGCGCCGAAGGCGCCCAGCAACTGCGGGTGCGGCGGGACGACGACGGTCTCGCCGGTCTCGGCCTCTAGCAGCCGGGCGACGGCCGGATTGCGGGCCACGCCGCCCGAGAGCATCAGCGGCGGCGTCAGACCGACGGTGTGGATCATCGCCACCAGCCGCTGCACCAGTGCCCGGTGCAACCCCTTGAGGATCGGCTCCACGCCCACGCCATGCGCCAGCAGCGAGACGATCTCCGACTCAGCGAACACGGTACACGTGCTCGAGAGCGTCGCCTCATCGCGCGCTGCAAGCGCCACCTCACCCAGGCGCTCCAGGTCGACGCCCAGCCTGCGGCACGTGTTCTCCAGGAACCTGCCCGTGCCGGCGGCGCATTTGTCGTTCATGGCAAAGTCCAGCACCTCACCCTGCGGACCAAGCTTGATCACCTTGCTGTCCTGCCCGCCAACATCGACCAGTGTGCCGCCGTGACCAAGCGCGCGATAAGCGCCGCGTGCATGGCAGGTGATCTCGGTCACTACCCGGTCAGCTTGCTGCACCAGCTTCCGCCCATAGCCTGTGGCAACCAAGGGTCTCACACGCTGGTCACCGCTCGCCGCGGCAGCACGCTGCAACATCCGCACGATCTGCTCCTCGGCGCGCGGCTCGGAGTCCTCCAGGAGATGCAAGCACATCGTTCCCCCGGCCTCGACTCCGACGATCTTGGTAGTGGACGAGCCGACGTCGATGCCCCACGCACGGATGCCGGTCATGCTATCGCTCCAGCGTCTCGATGAAGGCCGCCACGCGGTTGGCGACCTGGGCCTCGGAGTAGCAGCGTGAATCATTGTGATCAGCTTCCAGCAGCAGCGCTGGCACGCCCGTCTCGCGCGCCAGCCGGTCGCGCTGGTCCAGTTGTCCAATCGAGTACGGCTTGCACGAGCGGTCAGAATGCAGCAGGACGCCGTCGAGGGAGTACTGGTCGATCATGCGGCGCATGGTCTTCAGCTTGTGCCCGGTCCCGCGGTTGAGGATCGGGTACAGGTACGTTCGCGCCATGGACTCGAACGGCTCCTCCGGATCGATCAAATCGGCCAGCTCGCCCCAGGCGTTGGTGTAGGTGGAGGCAACCAGCGCCGCACCGCCCGCGCCGAGCATTTCGGCCACATCCTTCAGGCGGTACCAGATCGGCAGGTTGTCCCACAGCAGCCGATGCCTCTCGTCCTTGACGGCCCCCACGCCTTCGGCGATGCGTCCGTCGACCTCCCTGAGCATCGCGGCGTAGAAGTCGACCGTCGCCGGTTCGCCGCGCATCTCGACCACCGGCGCCATCAGCGTGAACTGGTCGACGACCGAGATCGGTGCCGGCTGGTGCGCGTTGCGCTGCATGATCTCCATCCACAGGTGCGCCGCCTCACGGCTGAGGGTCCCGGTCTCTTTCAACTTGGCCATCCCAAGCGATCGGCCGGCGATCTTCTCGAGCACCGGCACAGACGTCTCAATCTGCCGCTGGACGTATGCAACGGCGTGCTCCGGCGCGGTCTCAAAGTACACAAAAGGGGTGTCGATCAACACCAGCGGAACGCGCAGCTGATGGGCCAGCACGCGATACCAGAACAGGACCGTCTGGCAGATGTTGGTGCAGGCGAACAGCAGGTCAGGCATGGGCAACCGCCCGACGGGCGTTCTGCCGGAGAACAGGCTCCCCAGGTCGGTACGAGCGTACGAGCACAGGTCGCGCGAGTAGCCGGCGTTCTCGGCCTCGCACGACAGGTCGACCGCCACACGCGCCGCTCCGCAGATCGCGCCGTGGTTCTCCGGGTAGACGATGAAGAACCCAAGGGCGTGCAGCAGTTCCACCGGTGCGGCCGAGGTGATCCAAGCCACCTTGCGATCCCGATTCGCGTAGCGCCCTGCAAGCCAGTGCCGGGCGACCATCTCCTTGCCGCGCACGGCGACACCCAACGGAGGCGCCAGGTATGCGCTCTCCCACCCGGATCCCCTCCAAGCGCGCCATTGGTTGCCCCAGCGCTGCACGCGGAGTGCCGCCGGGCCCACAACCCTCGCCACAGCGTAATCGCGCAGATCGCCGAGCGCCTTCATGCGATCATCTCGAGGAAGGCCTCCAGGCGCGTGCGCGCCTGGTGCGAGACCGCGTCGTTCAGGTCGACCTCCACCGTGATCGACGGCAGCCCGGCATCGCGCAGCCCGCGACGCAGCACCGGCAAGTCAAACAGCTCCGGTTCACAGAACTTCACGTCATGGAAGACAACGCCGCGCGAACCGGTGGAATGCGCTAACCCCAGCAGGTGGTCGAGGCGATCCTGGATTGGGGACCCCCGCGTCGAATCGGGCGACCCGCCGAGCAGGCTCTCGGCCAGGCGCATGAACGGATCGCGGCTCCTGCCTGCGGGATAGAGCCTGCGTCCACAGCAGGCCAGATCGTCGGCAATGACCGACGCGCCCAGCTCGTCCACGGCTCGCAGCATGTCCATCGGTTCGGGCACGATGCCCGAAAGGACTATGGGGATCTTCGGCGGACTCTTCACCGCAGGCATAGCGAGGATCGCCCGGGCGAGGCTCACGAATGAGTCGAGAGGCAGGAACTCGCGCGCCCGGACCAAGTGGTAGAAGTCAAACGTGGTCAGCGGAAGCGTCGGCCGCTGCTCGTGCACCCGCCGCAGCAGATCGTCGGCGACCTCCTCGTCCAGGATGGCCTGCATCAGCTCAGATTCGGAAGGGGTGCGCTGCGTCACTTCCGCCAGCCGTTGATGCAGAGCGCGGAACTCGTCGGCCAGGAAGGCTGTTCCCTCGGGCGCCGGGTTGCGCGGCAGGTAGAGCGGCAGAACCGGCTGCGCCGGATGGACGAAGTCAAGCAGCACGCTCCCCAGCCCCTGGAGGGAGTCGCAGGCATGAGGCACGATCAGCAGGTCGGCGATCTGCAAGCCGCCGGACTCGAGGAATGACAACGCGTTGCGAACGATCGAGCAGACGTAGGGCTGCAAGCGCGAGGCGGCGCGCGCTGCATCAACGTTCGGCGGCCCCCAGACCTCCATCGGCAGGATCCCGAAGGCACGCAGCAGGGCGCGCGGGTAGTGGATGGGCAGGACGGCCGCTACCAGCCCGCCCCGTTCGTGGTGCGCCCGGGCGAGGTCGCGCCGGCGTGGGATGGATGGGAGTGGGGCGACGTTCACGTCAGGCTGCATGGCGCCGGCCAAGGGTCTATGTCGGCGTCCCTCCGGAGGGCTTCGCCCCCTCGGCTTCCTCGCGTAGCGCACGGCGCAGGATCTTGCCCACCAGCGTCTTGGGAAGCTCGGTACGGAACTCGACGGTGCGCGGCACCTTGTACGGCGCCAGGTTCTGCTTGCAGTAGGCGATGATCTCCTCCGCGGTCGCGGTCTCGCCGTCCTTGAGCACGACCAGCGCCTTGACTACTTCGCCGCGCTCCGGAACAAGCACACCGAACACGGCGGCTTCCCGAATCTTGGGGTGTGCGAACAACACGTCATCGATCTCGCGCGGGTAGATGTTGTAGCCGCCGGCGCCCAGGATCATATCCTTCTTGCGGTCGACGATCCGGAAGTAGCCGTCCGGCTCCATCAGCGCCAGGTCGCCGGTGAGCAGCCACGGTCCGCCGCCGCTCGGATCGGAACGCATGACCTTGG
>JAPLGR010000502.1 GCA_026390045.1 Chloroflexota bacterium
GTGAACTTCTTCCAGCCCGTCATGAAACTGCAAAGTAAAGTCAGGCTGGGCAGCAAGGTGCGGAAGAAGTACGATCAGGCTCAGACACCCTATCGGAATGTCATGGCTTCGGACCTCGTAGAACAGAGCGCCAAGCAGGAACTCACCGAAGTGTACCTTTCGCTGAATCCCGTCGATCTTCGCAGGCGGATTGACGTCAATCTTGCCCGATTGTGGAAACTCCCACGGTAAGAATTCCAAATGAGGCAACGAATGTCCTTCGGTCAGATCCTCTATTGAGGCAACACGGGACGGACACATGCTCGCGCTTTCAGGGATGCATCTCCCCGTCGTCGGTCGCACCGCGTCCTGTCCGCTGAAGGATCCGCGGCCAGCCCGCTTCGAGCAGGCGCTCGAGCTCGATCACCAGCGCGCGAACGCGCTCGGATGGCAAACCGATTGGATCCTCCACCTCACCCACTTCGCCGGCCATTCGGGAGAGCAGATGGACTCGGCCATCAAGGGCGGGCCATTCTTCGTGGATTGCCTCGAGGTGCTCGCGCTCCATCACCAGCACCAGATCGGATTGCTCAAGCAACTCCCTCGTCACCCGGCGGGCAACGTGCGTCGACAGGTTCAGGCCGCGCGCCGCTGCGGCGCTCATCGCCGAGAGCGCGGCAGGCGATCCCCCCAGGGCCCACACACCGGCCGAGCCGAACTGCCAGGCATCCACCGCGCCTTTGCGCCGAACGATTTCCTTGAACAGCACTTCCGCTAGCGGCGAGCGGAGCTGATTGGCAGAGCAGACGAAAAGCACACTCCTCATCGCTGGTGCAGCACCTTCCGGCCACCTGAGCCCCGGGCACAAGCCCAGATCCGTCAGCGGCCGATGTCCTCTCGGATGCGCGCGTCTCTTCCGTCTATGCCCACTTCTGATCACTCATGGGGGTGCGCGGCCCAGGCCAATCCGTAGCGGATGCCGTTCCGGGGATGTCGGGAGGCTACAGCGGTCAGACGAGACCCTGAATGTGCAGGTGCCGCCAGAGCTCCGCGCCGGAGACCAATGCCAGCTGACCGGCCGACTTGTCGGCGGCCTTCTTGCAGGCGGCCGTGAAGTCCGACGTGGTCACCAGATACCCGCCGAGCCACTCCGGCTCAGGCCCAAGCGACTCCAGCAGTGCTTTGGCTTCCGCCACGCCGACGTTCTTCTCACTGCGCACGCAGCGCACGAGCACCCGCTCGACGCGTCCCTCGACTGTCCGCCGGGCGGTCAGTTCCCCACCGGTTTCGTCGGCCGGTCGCGTGATCTGTACCTCATCGAACCCGAGGAGCTTCACATACTGGGCCACGCCGTTCAATAGGTTGTCCGGCGGGAGGTCCTGCAGGTTAGCCCGCAGCAGATCCGTTCCCGGAAGCATCCCTGTGGTGATCGCGGGCTTCGGCGCCGGTTCGGGCACCGGTTCAGGCGCCTTGCGGAGAGGGACCTCGGCCTCCAACACGCGCTGCAGCCAGTCTTCCATCGTAAGGCTACTGGCCACATCCTGCGTGGAAGTGCCCTCACGCAGCGCGTGCGCCGGCCAGCCGCGCTCCTCCAACAGACGCGCCAGGCGCTCCTCGACCGTTCCCAGGGTGAGCATGTCGGTGATGCACATCGAATGCCCCGCGCCGGAGCGCTCAAGGATCAACGCCTCGCTCATGCGCCGCCGCGCCGGATTCCAGTCACTGGCGAAATGCAGCAAGTACCCGATCCCGGCCAGCGACCCCGCCTTCTCCAGCGTGTCCAGGTCCGACAGCAGCACGTGCCACGACGGGCGGTGCAGGAACGTCTCGACATCCTCGCGCAGCCCATCGGAGTCCCGCAGTGGAGAGAGCACGGCAACTCCCAGCGGATCGAAGGCGGTGCGCATCCGATCCTGGCCGCGGCCTTCCGGCCGAGTGACCACAATGGCTTTGTGGCCAGCCCCCGTCACATCGGCCAGCAGGTCCACTGCCGCCTGTGCCTTCGCGCCCAGCCGCCCGGTTCGTCCCAGGGCGGCCGCGTCCGCCAGGCGGTCGAAGCAGGCCTCGAGCTCCTCTTGGCCGGGAGGCCCGTCGCCGTGCGCCAAACGGTTTCGCTCCTCGGCCAGCATTTCCTCGTAGACAGCGCGATCCTCGCGACTCAACGCGATCCACAGCTGGCTGCGCACTGCACGCGGGAGCTGCGAGGCAAGCTGGGAGCGTGTCCTCCGCAGCACGCTTGTCTCGTAATACTTGGCCTGATCGCCTTCAGCTACCACCCTCCGTACTGCTACTGGGTCTCCCGTTAGGAATCCGAAGATTGCTAGCCACTCCTCAGGATCTTCGGGACGAGAGCCCGCCAGCGCCCAGCGCCGCCGGGCCCGCACTCGGGTCAGCGCCCCACGCGCCTGCTCCGGGAAGTCGGCCAGCAACAGGGCGCTGTCCAGGATGGCAACATCGAACTCTAGATCCTGCGGATCGAGCGTGCCGTGCAGCACGTCGTCGGCCAGCGCCTCGTAGCTGATGAGGAAC
>JAPLGR010000215.1 GCA_026390045.1 Chloroflexota bacterium
GGCCCGATCCTGTCTAAGATTCGGGGTTCACCGCCGGGGTCTACATGTGGCGGACGACCTTCGATGGCATGAATTACGGCCAGGGTGCCGCCATTGGGGTCATCATGCTCCTTGCCGTGGCGGTGCTGATCATTCCCTATCTGGTCTACAGCATGCGCACGGAGGCGGAGATATGAACCCCTCCACCTCTCGCCGGCTCACCCGCCCTGTCCTGTACGCACTGGCAATCCTCACGGCGGTCATTTACCTGCTGCCGATCCATGTCCTGCTGGTCACCGGTCTCAAGAGCTTCGCCGAGGTGGATCTGCAGCGCATGTGGGATCTGCCGACCGGCATCTACTTCGATAACTTCCGCGCCGCCTTCGAGTTACTAATGCGTGCATAAGTAGGAGTACCTGTGATAGACTTGGTGCATGAAAGCAACCGATGGCCGGAAACTCAATCACAAGACGCTGGAAGAGATTCGCATCCGCGCGGTCAAGCGGGTGGAGGCGGGAGAGAGTCCAGAGACGGTCATCCGAGCGTTGGGTTTTTCGAGGCCGCGAATCTACGAGTGGATCGCGAAGTACCGCGAGGGCGGCCTCGAGGCGCTCAAGGCGAAGGCGATCCCTGGTCGGCCGCCGCGGTTGACGGGCCGACAGCTGCGGTGGATTCACAAGACCATCGCAGAGAAGGATCCGCGGCAGTTCCGGTTCGAGTTTGCGCTGTGGACCCGGGGGATGATCCGGGAGCTGATCCGCGAGCGTTTCGGCGTCAGGCTCAGCGAGGTTTCGGTGGGTCGACTGCTGAAGAAGCTGGGGCTGAGTCCGCAGAAGCCGCTTCGTCGGGCGTATCAGCAGGATCCCGAAGCCGTTCGGCAGTGGGTGGAGCAGGAGTACCCGAAGATCCGCGCCCAGGCCAAGCGGGAAAGAGCCGTGATCTACTTTGGGGATGAGGCCGGGGTGCGCTCGGACTTCCACGCGGGGACGACATGGGCGCCTGTGGGACGGACGCCCGTGGTGCGGACGACCGGGGCACGGTTCGGGTTGAACATGATCTCGGCGATCAGTCCCCGCGGAGAGATGCGGTTCATGATCGTGAAAGGGCGCATGTCGGCAGCGAAGTTGTGCAAGTTCCTCGAGCGGTTGCTGCACAAGGCGCGGCGTCCGATCTTCCTGATCGTCGATGGCCATCCGACCCATCGCGCCGCCATGGTCAACAGGTTCGTCGCCTCGACGAAGGGAAGGCTTCGTCTGTTCTGCTTGCCGCCCTATTCCCCCGAGCTCAACCCCGACGAGCTGGTGTGGAACAACCTGAAGAACCACGGGATCGGTCGCCGCAGCATCACGGGCCCCGATCACCTGCGCAACGTGGTGATCGGACATCTTCGCTCGCTCCAGAGAAGCCCTCGGATGATTCGTGCCTTCTTCCAAGAGGCTCACACGAGGTACGCAGCCTAGGATGTTCGCATACTTACGTACGGCTTAGTATTGGCGCCGCATCTGTGGAACAGCCTGCGCATGGTCGTTCCGGCGGCGCTCATCTCCTCCATGGTCGGCTCGATCAACGGCTATGTCTTCTCCAAGTGGAAGTTCAAGTACTCCGATATCATCTTCACCCTGATCCTGTTCGGGATGTTCATCCCCTACCAGGCCATCCTGATCCCGCTGGTGCAGTTCATGGAGAAGCTCGGCCTGCGAGGGTCGATCTCCGGGCTGGTGCTGGTTCACGTGATCTACGGCATCGCCATCACGACGCTGATCTTCCGCAACTACTACGCCGGCGTGCCGACCGAGGTCCTGGAAGCAGGGCGCATGGACGGCGCTGGACTGGTCGGCCTGTACCGCCACATCGTCTTTCCGCTCTCGATCCCGGGCTTCGTGGTCGTCCTGATCTGGCAGTTCACCCAGGCCTACAACGACTTCCTGTTCGCCGTTGTTCTGACCAACAACAAGACCTGGCCGGTGACGGTGGCGTTGAACAACATGGCCGGCAGCCAGATCGTGCTGTGGAATGTTCAGATGGCGGGTGCGCTGCTGGCGGCGCTGCCGACGCTGCTGGTGTACATCCTGCTGGGGAGGTACTTCCTGCGCGGTCTGATGGCCGGGGCGCTCAAGGGCTAGTCACGTCTGCGGCGGCCGGGCGATGCGGGGGCAAGCATCGGCCGGAATGCAGGTTTCCTTGACACGTCCCACCATTCACGGTATCCTCGCCATCGTTCAAGCGGGCGTGGTTCAGTGGTAGAACGTCTCCTTGCCAAGGAGAAGGTCGTGGGTTCAAATCCCATCGCCCGCTCACGAAGCTGTCAGCCCTCAGCTGTCAGCCCTCAGCCAGATCACGGACGCGGAGGTTCTGGCTGACCGCTGAGTGCTGAAGGCTGGCAGCTTCTTTTGGCGACGTGGCCAAGTGGCAAGGCAAGGGTCTGCAAAACCCTGATCATGGGTTCAAATCCCATCGTCGCCTCCTGAGCGGGTCATTGTTTGGCTGTTCACCCCAGAGCTTGCCCCAACTGGCGGCCGCCGTGATCCTGGCGGCTGCCGACGCGGCGCGGCCGTGACACGAGTCCGCTTGTGGCTGGAAAGGGAAATCCTATGGAAATCCTGGGACAGGGTAAGGGCGAGTTGGTCGGTTGGCACGACCCGGATGAGAACAGAGCCTGGGTCAGGGACAACAAGCCACGCGAGATGCGCGACAAGCGCATGGACGTGGCCGAGGCGGTCAGGCGCTTTGTGCCTGACGGGGCCATGCTGGCCCTCGGCGGCTTCGGTCATGTCCGCGTGAGCATGATCGCCATCTACGAAATCGTCCGACAGAGGCGGCGGAACCTGGTTCTGGCCGGCAAGACGGCTGTTCATGATTCAGACATCCTGATCACTGCCGGCTGCGCGGATCGCATCGAGGTCGCCTATTCCTTTGGCCATGAGCTGCGGGGCCTGTCGCCGGGCTCGCGGCGAATGGTCGAAACCGGGAAGTGCCGGGTGTTGGCTGAAACCAGCAACGCGGCCTACCAATGGCGCTTCATGGCGGCCATGATGGGACTCCCCTTCGTCCCTTCCCGCAATCTGCTCGGCACGGATACGCTTGAGCACAGTTCGGCGAAGATCGTGGCCGACCCGTGGACGGGCAAGCCGATCTGCCTCCTGCCTTCCTGCTACCCGGACGTGGCCATCATCCACGTGACACGCTGCGACTGCTTCGGCAACGCGCAGGTGGACGGGACGGCCATCGAGGACTTTGAGCTGGCGCGCGCAGCCCGACGCTTGATCCTGACAACCGAAGAAGTCGTCTCGGACGAGGTCATCCGTTCGGCGCCCT
>JAPLGR010000090.1 GCA_026390045.1 Chloroflexota bacterium
ATGCCGACATGCCGGCGATTATAACGGAGTGGCTTCGGAGCCGCGCCTCTGCGCCCGATGTCTTGACGCTCCCTGCCCGGGTCGTTATAATCCTTCCGCTTTCCTCGGTAGCTCAATTGGCAGAGCGGGCGGCTGTTAACCGCTAGGTTCCAGGTTCGAGTCCTGGCCGAGGAGCCATCTTCTAGATCCCAGCACGTCGTTGCCCTCGGCCAAGCATGGCTGGGGGTTTTTGTCGCCTTGCTCCGGGGAAACGGGGGACGCGACGCGGCCGCGTCGCGGAGCAAGTACTCCGCGTCCGTTCCCGGCGCAAGGCGCGAAACGACCTGGTCTGATCTCACGCCCTGGATTCTGCCCCTGCGCGCCGTCTGCTTCCTGACTTCTGACCGCCAGGGACCTTCCGTCTGGCTTCAGGAGCATCCGGATTGGAGCTTCAGCAGGCCCCGCGGGTATCCTTCTGCCTCTCACCCACGCTGCCTCCTCCCGGATTCGAGGCCGCTTCAGCGATGACTTGGCCAAGTCTCATCATCCTCTAGGCCAGATCGGGGCAGGCATTCGGTACAATCCATTCGACCAACGGCGCTCAGACGCGCGCCCGAGGAGGTGCCGGTATGATTCGTCGCCGCGATCTTCCTGCTCCACCCCCGTCATCCGAGATCACGCCCGAGGCGGTCTACCTGGATCGTCGGGCCTTCCTGCGCGCGGCCGGCTTCACCGGCGCAGGCGCGATGTTGGCCGCCTGCGGCGCCGGGCGGCAACCCACATCGACAGCAACACCCGCGGAGGCGCAGGCCGATGAGTTGGGCAACCCCTCCACCGACGTTGAGATTGTGACCAGCTACAACAACTACTACGAGTTCACCACCGGGAAACAGGGCGTGGCCGATCTGGCGGAGAGCTTCCGCATGCGGCCCTGGACGGTGGAGGTCGGCGGCCTTGTCCACAAGCCAATGACATTCGCCATCGATGACCTGCTTGCATCGCTTCCCCAGGAGGAGCGCATCTACCGGCTGCGATGCGTTGAGGCGTGGTCCATGGTCATCCCATGGGTGGGTTTCGAGCTTGGCCGCCTGCTCGACCAGGTCGAGCCGATGACCAGCGCCGCCTTTCTTGGCTTCACCACGCTGCTCGATCCCGATCAGATGCCCGGCCAGCGCAGCCCGGAGTATCGATGGCCCTACACCGAGGGATTGCGGCTCGACGAGGCCATGCACGGTTTGACGCTGCTGGCCACCGGGTTGTACGGGGAGCCGCTGCTGCGTCAGAACGTCGCGCCGCTCCGGCTGATGGTGCCCTGGAAGTACGGCTTCAAGAGCATCAAGGCGATCGTGCGCATCGACCTGCTCGAGGAGCCGCCGGCGACATTCTGGAACACGATCGCCCCGCAGGAATACGGGTTCTACGCCAACGTCAATCCCGAGGTGGACCACCCGCGCTGGTCGCAGGCGTCCGAGGTCCGTTTCGGCAGGGGCAAGCGCCGGGACACGCTGATGTTCAACGGGTATGCCGACCAGGTCGCCGGGCTGTACGCCGGGATGGATCTGCGAGTCAATTACTGAGCGAGGCGCGGGCCATCTCTGGCTGAGAGCCATCACGGTGCCATCGGCATCGTGTGTTCCGCTGCGGCACGGCCTTTCTGTCACAATCTGCTCTTGCTGTCCGAGGGCCCATGCCCAGGCGGTATCCACCGAAGCTCTCGGCTCGAGCCTTCGGCTTGAATTCTGCGTATACCTTCATATACTGGAGACGGAGGCCGCACACCCGAGCATGCCTACCTCTGCCCGCCAACCCGTCGGCGGCGATCACGCGGTGACTGTTGTCATCCCCGCTCACAACGAGGCCAGCCGAATCGAAGCCATCGCCCGCGCCGCACTCCAGGCGCCGCTGGTGACGCGCGTCATCATCGTGGACGACGGCTCGACGGATGACACTGCACAAGCCGCGGCTGCCGTGGCCGCCACCGACGCCCGGCTGGAAGTCCTGCAAACCCAAGCCAACGAGGGGAAGTCGGCTGCTTTGCTGCACGGCATTCAGGCTGCCAGGACCGATCTGATCGCGTTCATCGATGCTGATCTGATCGGTCTGACGCCACAGCACATCGATGACCTGATCCGCCCGGTACTCGCCGGCAACTGTGACATGTCCCTCGGGCTCTTCCGAGGGGGCAGGCTGCACACCGACCTGGCGCATATGACGACTCCGTTCCTCAGCGGACAGCGCTGCCTGCATTGGGAGCTCTTCCGCGACGCTCCGTTCCTTCAGGATGCTCGCTACGCCGTCGAAGTCGCCTTCAGTATCCACGCACGCCAGCGAGGTCTGTCGGTCTGTACGGTCACGTGGCACGGCGTCACGCATGTCACGCAGCGGGAGAAGCATGGCATCGTGCGCGGGTATCTCTCCTACTTGCGCATGTACGCCGAGATCGCCTTCTACGTGGCCCGGCTTGGGCTCAAGCCGCTGGCCCACCTCTGGTAGATCCCTGCCCGGTCTGCGCGAATCGGCCAAGAACACTAGAATCCTGCTTGCCGCGCCTGCTGTGTTCCTGAGACTCAGTACGCTTCATTCAGGAATGAGCGCGTCACGCGAAGCTCGGGGGTGAACTCCATGCCGAGGAAGACCGCTGCGAAGTTGCCATCCGTGGCCGTGATCGTGCCGGTGTTTAACGAGCAGGCCGCCCTGCCCGTCTTCCATCCACAACTCGTGACGGTGCTGCAGGCACTGCCCAACTCGTACTCCGTCACCTACGTCGATGACGGATCCAGCGATGAGACCCCCCAGATCCTGCAATCGCTGGCAGCGGCCGATCCGCGAGTTCACGTCGTGCACCTGAGCCGCAACTTCGGCCACCAGGCGGCGCTGACCGCCGGGCTCGACCACGCCGAGGGCGACGTCCTGATCACCCTCGACGGCGACGGCCAGCATCCGCCGGAACTGATCCCCGAGATGCTGCGCCTACACGCCGCCGGGTACGAGATTGTCCAGACACAGCGGCTGGACACAGCACGAACGTCCGCCTTCAAGCGCTGGACCGCGGGGCTGTTCTACGCGCTGATCAACCGCATTGGCGACACGCACGTCCAGCCCGGCGCGGCTGACTTCCGTCTGCTGTCGCGCGCCGCCGCGGATGGGCTGCGCCAGATGCACGAGCACCACCGGTTCCTGCGCGGCATGGTCTCCTGGATGGGCTTCCGCACACTCATCCTGCCCTACGAGCCAACGGAGCGGATCGCCGGCTCCTCGAAGTACTCACTGCGCAAGATGGTGCGTCTGGCTCTGGATGCCACCTTCTCGTTCTCTCTTGCCCCGCTGTGGATCGGGCTCAGCGTTGGGCTGGTCTTCTTCCTGCTGGCATGCGTCGAGGCGGTCTACGTGCTCAGTTTCTGGGTGCGGGGGGCATCGACCGCGCTGGCTCCCGGCTGGTCATCGCTGATGTTCATGCTGCTGATCGTCGGCGGCGTGCTGACGACGCTGCTGGGATTCATCGGCATCTACGTAGGCTACATCTTCCAGGAGACCAAGGAGCGCCCGATCTACCTCGTGCGCCCGGGGCCGCCGCCGAGCGCATAGGCCCGTGCTCTCCACCGCGCCTCGGACGATGAACTCATAGGGGCGGCCCCGTGAAGCTTCAGGGGCCCCCCCTTCGCTGTCCAACAGACAGGCAGACGCTGGCGCTCATCTACCCCGATGGATCAATAACCCTCCCCAGGAACAGAACGGTCCCAGTCTGCTGGTCGCGTATCATGTAGACGAACGGACGGTCAACGGTGAAGGTGATGGGCTCGCCCATGGGAGCAGAGGTCAAGCTCATGATCACCGCCGTCGCGGCCGCCGCCTCAGTGCCCTCCTCGTCTACCGAGACGAAGGCCTTGTGCAGCACATCGCTGATGTACAGGTCGCGTGCGCCATCCATGCCGGAGAAGTCCGCGCGGCCGGGATCGAACGCATCCGTCATGCCCAGGGCGATGAGGGCGTCATTCAAGTTGAACTCGGACTCGTGCGTGAACTTGGGCAGGCTCAGGTTCACGGGACCGTAAGCCATGCGGCCCAGAAGGTCCATCATCATCGCGGGGCTCAGCTGCTCTTCGATCGCCTCAAACTGACCTTCGTCCGGCAGGATGATCAGCATGGACGTGTTGCCGTTCCGGTAGGGCAGCTCGATGGCCCGGTACACGTCCCCGAGGACATACCCGTAGGACTCGGACTGCTGCATCATCGGGATCTCTACCTCCGACCCGTCGAGCAAGTGGAACGGCGCCGGGGCCGTGGCGGTCTCCTCGAACGGGTTGAGCCACCCTGCCTTGAAGTAGATGGCATTGGCCAGCACCAGGCGAGTCATCGCATCAATGGCGCCCTGAGGGATCAGATCCTTGATCTTCTCGCGCGTCTCGTCCCTGACCCAGTCATTGATCACCTGTCGGGCACCTTCCGGGTCGCTCTCGTAGTCGACCAGCCGCATGCCTGCGCCGTAGTTCTCCGCCAGCAAGTCGAGGAACTCGGGGAGGAAGGGGAAGCCCTGCTGCCCCCAGAGCGAATTGGCGATGCTCAGCTCAAAGGGCGTTCCCTCCGTGACCTGCTCGGCCCGCGCCTGCAAGTCAAGCGCGTAGGCATTGACAGCCGGATGCAGGCCGTCGGCGGGCAAGGTGAAGTGCAACGTGGCCGCCATCTGGCTGGCGGTGTCCCCGGCTGCGCCGGCGTACGTCATGGCCAGGGCCGTCGAGATGCTGTAGGGAGAGAAAAACAGGTTGCCGTCCTCGTCTTGCAGCGTGTCGTACAGGTCGAAGGCGAAGGCTACATTGCCGTCCGCCAGCTCGGTGAGATCGTCCGCGCTGGCGCTGGGGGTCAGGTTTCGGGGCTTGTCAGACTCAGCCACCGAGGAGTCCGGCGCAGGATACGGCAAGGAGATCGAGACGGGGCCGCAGCCGGCCGAGGCCAGCATGGCCAACACAACAACCATCATGGGTACTCCTGGGACGCGGTTCATGTCGGTATCCTCCATCCGGTAGACGCCCATCCGCGGCCGGGGGTTCCCGGCGACTCTTGCACCGGCCCCATTGGTGGCTGGACGGGCCATATCCCTGCGGCCGCGCTCTCGGCGGGACGACCAGCCCCGGGGATGTCGGGCTGGATCATCTGGCCGAGCAGGCCTATCCCCCCTGGGTCCTTCGCGGCAACTGGATGGCCCTGGTCTGCCGAGCCCGGCGTCTGGTAAGCTGTACGCGGACGGAAGCCGGGCCGCGAGGCAGCAGGTCATGACGCCCATACATATCCCCGCTGGAAAGCTCGGCATTGAGTGTGAGCCTGAGGACGAAGCCACAGCCAGGGTGATAGCCGAGGCCTGCGACAAAGCCTTGCGGCTGGCGAAGGTCGTATGGGGGGCTCGACCCGCCGTCCGACTGCCGCCTGTACGTGATGACCTCCTGGAGGGACTTCGTCTTTCGGTCAGCACCCTGGGCCTGGAAGCTCCTGTTGGCGCAGAGCTATCCGTTCTGGAGCGGCCGGGCGCGCCGGACGTGGCCTTACAGCGTCGCATGGACACAGCGCTACGGACGTCGTATCGCCATCGGCATCAAGCCCTCGCGCCTGCTTGAGGTGAGCGATAAGAGCGTCGGGGCTCACATGTTCGTGGAGGAGAAGGATCCCGTCGCCAAGATCCGCCATCTCACCTGCCACGAGCTGATCCATGCCGCCTCGTCTCACCTCGTGCTGCCGGCCTGGCTCAATGAAGGGCTGGCGGCAGTGTCCGTCGATCGGTTCATGGGCAAGCCAACGATCCGGGATGACTCCCTAAGTCTCCTGCAACGGTCCCAGCCGAAGGGCGTACCGCTCTCCTATCGGGCCCTGTCCCGCCTGCAGGGCGAGACGCTCGCCTATCATGCCGTGCGCGGTTACTGGATCGTGCGTCTGCTGGAGGACACGCACCCTGGCTTCCTGCGCGCTCTCCTAGCTGAGCGGCGCGCGTCTGCGGCGATCGAGCGCCAGATCGCCGACAAGCTTGGCCTGCAACCCGAGAACCTGTGGCGTGAGATCGATGACGTGGTGAGCAGGCACTTCAACCAGAAGGTCGTAGCCGCGAACTAGTCGGCAGTGCCCACCCTGCCGCGGCTAGCCAGAGATTCCCCGCCCTTCGCTCGCCCATACCCGACGACTCACCCGAATCGTACGCAGCGACGTTGCTCCCTGATCTCTGCCGGGATGTCGGCCCTTGTCCCGCTCGGCGCCAGAGCTACGGCTGGCACATTGGCCTGCGCGGCTCGCCGGCCCCCTCCCTTCCTCAGCCTTGTTCACATGGACTAGAGCAAGACGGCCCATCTGGCCCCCCAAAAGATGTCTCACCCGCCGGATGCGGTCGACGCCGGGCTCGCCTAGGATGGCGGAGGCTGAGAGTTCCTTGCGGGCGAATCCCCCAGACGGCCCCCAAGCTTGGGGATGACCCACCCCCACCCTCCGGCTACCCTGAGGCTAGTCTGGGGCAATAAGGCGAAGCTGTGCGCCTAGGATCTTCGGCCATTCCGGGCAATTCCCCGGGATGTCCCGAATCACGGAGGAAGCGATGGACGTGCTGAGCAAGAAGGATTTCGAGACCCATGTTTCGGTAGTCGGCTGGCTGCAGATCGTGAACGGCCTGCTGGGGATCATCGTGGGCGCCCTTGTGGTCACGCTGATCTTGGGAGTAGGAACGGTCACCGAGGATGCGGTTGCCCTGCGCATCATGGCCGTGACCGCTGCGATCCTGGGCGGGCTGATGTTGGTCCTCTCCGTCCCGGGAATCGTAGCCGGGATCGGGCTTCTTCGCCGGGCCTCTTGGCCCAGGGTGATGGCCCTGGTGCTGTCCGCCTTCGAGTTGGTGCTCTTCCCCATCGGGACGGTGCTGGCCACCTACACGGTCTTCGTCCTGTCGCAACAGGCGGCGATCAATGCGTTTGGAGCGTGCTGCTCGATCGAGGACGGCCGGGTGCAGCCCGCCAGCGCCTGAGGCTCGTTGGGGACCTGCGGAGAAGCAGGAAGGGAGCTGCTGGGCAAAGGGCTTGGGTATGACCACAAAGCAGCTAGACGTGAGAATCCGACCCATGCGCGCCGGGGAGTCAGCCGCTCTTCTGGGCTCGATCATCCTCCTCGGCGTGGCCTGCTTCTACGGACTCCGCCCGGTGCTGGAACGGGCGGGGTGGGCCTCCTACCCCGCCCACCTTGTCTCCCTTTCGGTCGTCTTCGTCGTCACGCTGGTCTGGTCTGCGCTGGCGTATCTGGCCGAAGGCCAGCCGCGAACGCTGAGGGCATTCCTCGAGCGCAATCGACTGGCGCCGATCCGCCGTGAAGTCATGCTGTGGGGGCTGGGCCTCGGCGCCTTCATGTTCCTGCTGACCGCGGCGATGGCGGCAATCCAGGAGA
>JAPLGR010000483.1 GCA_026390045.1 Chloroflexota bacterium
GCGACCAGTTCACCCCCGAAGAGCCGAAGCTCGCGGCAGAAGGCGATGAACTCCCGGCAGACGCCGCGAATGGCCTGGCCGTTGTCCTTCCGAAAGTCGGCGAGGGTCTTGAAGTCGGGAGCCAGGCGGCGCAGGAGCCACATGAGTTCCGCGTTGCGATTGGCTTCTCTCTCCAGTTGGCGGCTTGAGCGGACGCGGTTGAGGTAGCGGTAGGTGTAGAGGCGCAGGAGGTCGGCGGGGTTGTAGGGAGGGCATCCCAACTCGCACGGGACGGAATGGGTGAAGCCCAGCCGCTCCATGTCGAGGCATTGCACGAACGCATCAATGAAGCGGACCGGGTTCTCCTGGCTGACGTAATCATCGAGAGCTTCAGGGAAGAGGGTCATCTGATCCCGGTCGCTGCCTTCGATATGGCCCTTCGGCGGCCTCCATGTGGACAGGGCAATGATCTCGATCTACCATATAGAACACCGGACTTCTCACACAGACTCTCGCTCGAGCCGACTCGGCGGGCTGACGTCAACTGCATCTTGATTTGGCTGTGAGCTTGGCCTACATTGCGGGGAAGCACTGCTCGCTTCCGCCGAGCGGCTCAGCTCGCATCCGTTTGGCATCAGCAGCAAGAAGGGGGTTCATGTCACTCAAACCGACCCGCGAAGACAATATGAGGGGCGCATTCCTGGTCAACGGCAGTCAGTACTTCGGCCACGGACGATACTCGGCGCAGTCTTCCACCTCCCCTTCAGCGCCACCCTGTTCCACCATTCCATTGGGATGCCGCTAAGAGGCTATCTCGCTGAACACAAGTCCTGGGCCTTCGCAAGGGTGTCATCTAGATGGACAAGAGAACCATCGCGCTGAGCATGTACAGCGAGGCGTACTTGAACAGGCCGAAGTTGACCCGTTCGGAAGGGCGGAAGATGCTGGCAATCGCCAGGAGCAATAGGCCAGCGGAAAGCACCGCCAGCAGGCGGACGAAGCCCCATTCCACGCCGATCAGGACGCCCGCAGAGCCGATGGATAGGGCGGCGATGATGCTGGAAATGGCGATGGTAACGCGTGTCGCCACGAATCCATACGTGGAAGGGAAGGTCGGGATGCGCGCAGCCTGGTATTCATCGAAGTAGCGCATCCAGAACGTCAGGATATGGGTGGGGATCCAGAACAGCACTGCCAGGGACAGCAGGATGCCGATGCCGTCCACATGGCCGAGGCCGAAGGCGCGCCCGGCCAGGATGGGCATGCCGCCAGATACCCCACCCCAGACGATGCTCCAGCAGGTGCGGCGCTTGAGCCACAGGGTATAGACCACCACGTCGAAGAACAGGCCGGCAAAGACGATCAGCCCGTACATCGGACTCATCGCGGCAGCCAGCCCAACGCCCAGAGCGGAGAGGATCAACCCGAAGCGCAAGGCTTCGTCGGGCGGTACGCGCCCATCTGCCAGCGGACGATGGTGGGTACGATTCATGACCGAGTCGATGTCGCGGTCGTACCACATGTTGAGGATGGTCGAACCGGCGATTGCCATGAACAGGCTGATGCCCAGGCCGATGAAGTCATACCAGTGCATCACCGGACAGCGGGCGCTCATATACCCGGCCAGGCCGGTGGAGAGCAGCAGGCCGGTCTGCAGAGACTTGGTCAAAGGCCAATACAGCCGGAGTCTGGCAAGAAATGCTTCCACCGAGGAAGCCCCGTTGATGCAATCGGGCAGTGGCGTGGCTGGATCCGACAGGCTTTCCTGATTGCCCGATTGCCGAATCATTGGCTCACGGATCCCTCGTGCAGCGGAAGCCGACGCCCGGGCTGTAGTAGGTAGGCGTGGCGTTGTTTCGCACCAAGATGCGCAAGTCTATGTCGTAGGTGTCCTTCGAACCGCCACGCAGAGAGCGGCAGTGCTGTCCTTCGTACACGTCGCCGGTCCACTGCCAGACGTTCCCGGCCATGTCGTCCAGGCTGTAGGGACTGACGGAGTCCAGCGTCGTGTAGCCGTCGTAGGTCCGGCCGTTGTAGAAGCCGACTGGGCTGCTGCGCGAGCCGAACGAGCCCATTTCCTCGAACGGGTCGCGGCTGGCGTAGAAGTTGACGTTGTTGAGGGCGATTTCGTAACCCCACGGGAAAGGGCGGCCGTCCTCGGACCCGCGGGCAGCCTTCTCCCACTCGAGCTCAGAGGGCAGGCCTCCGCCGTAGTAACCGCAGTAGCCCCAGGCGCCGAACCAGGAGACGTCCGTCATCGGGTGGTTTTCGGAGCCGGGCCTGGCGGCAAATGCCGTGCCGTCGAAGGTGAAGGGCGCGGCCGCGTCGTCCAACGGGACGAAGATGTAGTCGGCGACCGTGATCTCGATCTCGTGGTTCACGCCGTGGAACTCGTCGCCGGGGTAGAAGCCAAGGACCTGGTCACCGTCGATGCGCAACGTGCCGTCAGCCAGGGCCTGGTTCAGGAAGGCCGTGTATTGGGTCACGATTGCGTCGGTGACCATGATCTCGTAGTCATAGTCAATTGTCACCGGGTCATTGTGCCGTCCGGATAGGAAATCACCCGCCGGGACGAATGCCCAGGCATCCGGATTCACGCCCGTGTCGAAGTTCGGGATAGGGGCACCAGGTCTCCAAGCCCTGCATGTCTGGCGTTGCCTGGCATTGCCTAGAGGCGACGGTGGGATTTGAACCCACGCATG
>JAPLGR010000736.1 GCA_026390045.1 Chloroflexota bacterium
GGTCGTCCCCCCAAACGCGCGGCGAGCTTCTGCTTGAACTGAACACGGAGCTGCTGCGCGATCTCGCGCGCCTGCGCGCCCTCGAGCAGACCGACGAGATGGTGCAGCGGTACGGGGCGTACCTCCGCAAGCGGAGCGAGACCTACTTGCGCCGGGACGCAGAATCCGAGTCGCCGGCCTCCATCCCTGTCGACGTCGAGTCGGAGCACGGCGGCTATGCTGCAGTAGCCCTCGACTTGATCGAGACGCTCCAGGCCAGAGGGCACCGGATCATGATCCTCAACGTCCCCAATCACGGCTCGGTGGACGGCATGGCGCCGGACGATGTGGTCGAGATCCCAGTCCTGGTCACCGGCAACGGCCTGTCCCCTCTCGCCGTTGGCAAGATCCCCGGGCATGCGCTCGGTTTGATGCAGCGCGTGAAGGCCTACGAGCTCCTGACCATCGAAGCGGCGGTCGAGGGCTCACGGGCCAAGGCGCTCCTGGCGCTCACGCTCCACCCACTGGTTGCCGATGCTGGCCTCGCCCGGCTGGTCCTGGATGATTTGTGCCACCAGCATGCCGGGACGTTCCCGACATTGCAGTGAAACCACCCGCCGCAAGGCCTGACGGATAGGCGCGCCGATGATGAAGGATGAGTTCGACGTTCTGATCGTTGGCGACTACTGTCTCGACCTAGTGTTCACAGGCCTCCCCTCCCTGCCGGAACTGGGCAAGGAGATCGTTGCCTCCGGCTTTGAGCAGACCCCAGGCGGTCCCTACAACACCGCCGTCGCTCTGCATCGCCTCGGCGTGCGCGTCGTGTGGGCCACGGATTTCGGAACCGACGCTTACAGCCAGTTCGTGCTCGAGCGCGCCCGCGCTGAGGGGCTGAGTGAGCGCGGCTTCGTCCACCACGACCGCTCGCTGCGCTACATCACCGTGGCGGCCTCGTTCCCGCAGGACCGCGCCTTCATGGCGTTCTACGATCCGCAACCTGCGATCCCGGCTGCGGCCAAAGCGCTGGCCACACTCCGGGCTCGCGTGCTGCATGTCCCAGGCCTGTATTCCGGTCCACTGCTTGAGGCCGCGCTGCTCATGGTGCGGGCCAAGCGAATGCAGATCGTGATGGACGGCAACTCCTACGAGACCGCCACCATGGGTTCGGCGCGCCTCCGGCGGGCCCTCGGGGCACTGGACATCCTGATGCCCAACGCCTCCGAAGCGGTCCGTCTGACAGGTGAAGTCGATCTGCTGCGCGCCCTTCAGGTCCTCGGCCGTCGGACGCCGTGTGTCGTGATCAAGGATGGCGCCGGGGGCGCCTATGGCCTCGAAGCGGGAGAAGTGGTCTACTCCCCCGCGCTCCCGGTGATCCCGCTGGACACGACCGGCGCCGGAGATGCGTTCAATGCCGGCTTCCTGGCTGCCCGGCTGGATGGGCGGCCGCTCGCGGAAAGCCTTCAATGGGGCAACATCGTCGGCGGCCTGTCGACGCTTGGCCGCGGAGGCACGGGGCGCGCGGTCACGCGCGGCGAAGTGGAAGCGAGGCAAGCCTCGCCCCGTGCAGCGCGACGCAGCCTCCATGCCGGCTGATCAGATCCTGACCTCCGCAACCAGGATTCGGGTTCGTCTGCTGGCATCCCATGTCATCCGAGTCACCCACGGCTCGCTGGAAGCGGCCGATTTCCCTCCCGATCCGCCCTGGCTCCGGGACATCCTGACCGCGCTCTCTGATCTCGACCAAAGCGGGATGGTGGCACCCAATGCCGAGATGCGCGCGGGATGCCTGCAGCTGCTCGGAGAAGATGGGGGTATGGTCTTCGCCGAGTCCCGCCCCCCGGCGCTGCGGCGTGGCATGCGACTCGCGTTCAGACTCGCGGCAGACGAGATCCTCTATGGCTGGGGCGAGCAGTTCGGCGCTTTCGCCCGAACGAGCGGCCGCCTCAACCTTCAGGCCTCCAACGCGCCGTCCTTCCTGCAGCAGCATCGCAGCTACTCCGCCATCCCAATGTTCCTCAGCAGCAAGGGCTATGCCCTGCTCCTGCTGAACGCGTATCCGACCCGCTGGCGAATCGATTCACGCCGGCGCGAACTGAGGGTCGAGGCCTCGGGGGGATCGGCGGACTACGTAGTCATCGTGGGCGACACGCCCAAGGAGATCCTCCGGACTTACACGGGCCTCACAGGTCGCCCGCCCCTCCTCCCACACTGGGCATTTGGGCTGTGGGGAACCGGCTACCCTCAGGAGAGCCAGGACCGCGTGCTGCAGCTCGCACGCCAGCACCGGCAACATGACATCCCCCTCGACGTGATCATCCTCGACTACCACTGGGAAGAGGGTTTCCACAATTTCCGCTGGCGCCGATCGCTGTTCCCCGATCCCGACCGCATGATCGCTGCTCTGCGCGACCTCGGCATTCGGCTGGGGTTGATCCTCACTCCGTTCCTGAACCTCGAGAACCTCGGGTTCACCAAGCGCGTGTTGAACTGGCGCTTGCGCAACCTACCTCCTGGCGAAGAACGCTCCGACGAACGCACCCTGCCGGAATACGATGAGTGCCGGCGAGCCGGCTTGCTCAGCCACCCCCGCGCGTGGTGGTGGTTCGGGCGCGGGGGAATGATCGACTTCACCAATCCTAAGGCAAATGAATGGTGGAATTCAAAACTGAAACCGCTTTACAAGGCAGGGATTGATTTTTTCAAGAATGATGATGGTGAATATCTTCCTCATGATTCCAAAAGTTTTCTCGGCATTTCAGGTGCTGAATATCATAACTTGTATGGTTTTTATTATGGCAAGGCAATTTATGAGGGAATGCGGCACGCGGTTAATTCCAGGCCACTCGTTTACTCTCGTTCAGTCTGGGCAGGTTCGCAACGATATCCCGCTTTGTTCCTTGGTGATCAAGTGCCAAATTTCGAAAACTTGAAACGATCGATTCGAGCCGGTCTGAATATGAGTTTGCTTGGTTTTGCATTTTGGACTGCAGATTGCTTTGGACTATGCGGAAAAACAGATCCCGAAATCCATATGCGGTATGCACAATGGGCATTGATGGTCCCCATCGCGCGATATTTCGTTAGACCGAATAAAACGGATAATACCCGTTTTCCATGGTCCCATTCCAAAGAAGTTGAGGAGAATTTCAGAAGACATCTCAACCTTCGCTATCGGCTCCTCCCCTACTATAACAACCTCGCTTGGGAAGCTTTTCTTTCCGGTGCTCCGATCATCCGTCCGTTATTCTTTGAATTTGGAGATGATGGTGAAGCCCAAATAATTGATGATCAATTTCTCC
>JAPLGR010000399.1 GCA_026390045.1 Chloroflexota bacterium
AAGGGCCGACCTGCGGGCGAGCGATGACGAAGGCCTCGGCCTCGAGGGCATCCGCTTCACGCTGCATCACGCCGGCGAGTCGTTCCACGTGCACGTTCCGCTGCTGGGCCGGCATTCGGTCCACACCGCGCTGCGCGCGGCGGCCGTGGCGGTGGTCGAAGGGATGCAGTGGGACGAGATCCTGGACGGCTTGCAGAACACGCAGTCGCAGCTGCGCCTAGTGGCGGTGCAGGGGCCGCATGGCGCGCTGTTGCTGGACGACACCTACAACGCCGCGCCGCCGTCTGTGATCGCTGCCCTCAACTTGCTAGCGGAGCTCGAGGGGCGGCGCATCGCCGTCCTCGGCGACATGCTCGAGCTGGGGGAGTATGAGGAGCGGGGGCATCGCATGGTCGGTGCGCGCGCCGCCCAAGTGGCCGCTGAACTGGTGACGGTGGGCGAGCGCGCCCGCTGGATTGCAGACGAGGCGGCTCGTTCCGGGCTCAGCGCCTCGCGCATCAGCGCCGTCGCAGACAGCACTGCCGCGACCGAGCTGCTGCGCACCCGGATCGGTGCAGGAGATGTAGTCCTGATCAAGGGCTCGCGCGGGATGCACATGGACTCCATCATCGCCGGCCTGGAGGAGGCGGGATGAGCGACACATCCATCGCCCTCTCCCTGGGAGGCATCACCTTCCTGCTGACCGTCATCTGGGGCGGGCCGCTGATCCAGGTCCTGCGCCTGCTCAAGATTGGCAAGCAGATCCGGATCGAAGGACCGCAGCGCCACATCACCAAGCTCGGCACCCCGACGATGGGCGGGTGGCTGTTCATCATCCCGGTCCTGATCATCACCGGGACGCTCAACCTGGTGTCGATCCTGACCGAGGTCAACGTCCTCGGCCGGTCGATCCTGTTGCCGTTGGTGGTCATGTTGGCCTTTGCTGGGCTGGGCGCGTGGGACGACTGGAAGGGGATCCACGGTGTGCGCCGAGGTGAAGGACTGCGCGCTCGCTCCAAGCTCCTATGCCAGATCGTCCTAGCCTTGGCCGCCGCCGCGGCACTCAAGTACGGCCTGCAGGTCCCCGAGCTCTATCTGCCGAACTACCCGGAAGAAATCTCGCTCGGCATCTGGTACGTCCCGATCGCCGCGTTCGTCATCGTCTCGTCGACCAATGCGGTCAATCTGACTGACGGGCTGGATGGACTGGCCGGCTTGATCACGGCGGTGGCCTTTGCCGCCTACGGCATCATTGCCTCACTCCAGGGGCAGGTGTTCCTGCTGCGCTTCTGCTTCACCGTGGTCGGTGCCGTGTTCGCCTTCCTCTGGTACAACGTTCACCCCGCCGAGCTCTTCATGGGCGACACCGGATCGCTCTCCCTCGGCGCAACACTGGCCGTCGTGGCGCTGATGACCGGCCAGTGGGCGCTGCTGCCGATCATCGCCATCATCCCGGCCAGCGTCACCGCTTCGGTCATCCTGCAGATTGTCTACTTCAAGCTCACTCACGGACGGCGCCTGTTCAAGATGGCGCCGCTCCAGCATCACTTCGAGCTCCTCGGATGGAGCGAGACCCAGGTCGTCCAACGCTTCTGGCTGGTCAACCTGCTGGCCGCCATGGTGGGGATCGCCCTGGCCCTATTGAAAGGGAGGTGACATGGACATCGGCATGCTCTGGTTTGACGACAGCTCGCGCTCGTTTGCAGAGAAGGTGCGGCGGGCGGCGGACTACTACAAGGAGAAGTACGGGCGTGAGCCCACGCTGTGCCTGGTGAATCCGCAGACGTGGGACGACGCCGACATGAAGAAGCTGCCGGTCGAGATGCGGCAGGCGCGCCTCGTCCTGCCCAATCACTTCTGGATTGGTGTGGAGGATGACCTGCGGCGCGTGAATCGACCCGAGAAGCGGGCGACGCGTGCCGAACGCGCCCCGGCGCCCGCCCTGCAGGCCGAGCGGGCTGCCTGACCGTGGCGCATGGCGGATTGGGCGGGAAAGCGCGTCCTGGTGATCGGCCTCGCCCGACAGGGCAAGGCCCTGGCTCGCTACCTGACCGCCCAAGGAGCGCATGTGACCGTGACTGACCAGAAGCCGGCCTCCTCTCTCGCCAGCGCTATCGACGAGCTGGAGGGCCTGCCTGTGGAG
Organism: Chloroflexota bacterium; assembly: GCA_026390045.1. Taxonomy (GTDB): domain Bacteria; phylum Chloroflexota; class Anaerolineae; order Anaerolineales; family E44-bin32; genus DYJB01. The sequence continues at coordinate 2,123 of JAPLGR010000399.1, forward strand.
TTTGTGCTCGGAGGCCATCCGCCCGGGCTGCTCGAGGGCGCCGACTTGCTGTGCCTTTCTGGCGGGGTTCCCGCCGATCTGCCGCTGGCTCAGCAGGCTCGGGAGCGTGGACTGGCGGTGACGAACGACTCGCAGGTCTTCGTCGACGCCAGCCCCGCGCCCACGATCGGCATCACCGGCTCGGCGGGCAAGACCACCACGACCGCGCTGGTGGGGCGGATGGCCGAACGGCACGCAGAGGTCACCGGCGCGCGCGCCTGGATCGGCGGCAACATCGGGCGGCCGATGCTCGAAGATCTTGGACTGGTCAAGCCCCACGATTACGTCGTGATGGAGCTTTCGTCCTTCCAGCTGGAGGTCATGACCGCCAGCCCGAACGTCGCCGCCATCCTCAACCTGACTCCCAATCACCTGGACCGGCACCGCACCATGGCTGCCTACACCGAGGCCAAGGCGCGCATCCTGATGGCACAGGGGCCGGATGATGCTGCGGTGCTCGGGCAGGACGATCCCGGCGCGTGGAGCCTGAGGGACCGCGTGCGCGGGTCACTGTGGAGCTTTGGTGTCGAGAAGCCGCTGGCAGGGCAGGGTGCATCGTGCGGCGGTGGCCTGATCGTCCTGCACGCGGGTGATCAGCCTGAGGTTGTAGTGTCCGCGGGCGATGTGCTCCTGCGAGGCGAACACAATCTGCAGAACATCGCTGCGGCGTGCGCCATTGCGGCCGCATCAGGAATCCCCGTCGAGACAATGCGCGAGGCGATCCGCGGCTTCCGTGGCGTGGAACACCGCCTGGAGTGGGTGCGCCGCGTGCGTGGAGCCGATTGGTACAACGATTCGATCGCCACTGCCCCTGAACGTACCCTGGCCGCCCTGCGATCGTTCCATGAGCCCATCGTGCTCCTGGCGGGCGGCCGCGATAAGGACCTGCCCTGGCGAGACTGGGCGGATCTCGTCACCCGGCGCGTCGATCACCTGATCCTGTTTGGCGAGGCTGCATCCAAGATCGGCGCTGCCCTCGCCGAGTTCTCTGGCCGCAACCGTCCGCTGACCACCGATGTGCGCGACGGCCTTGAGGAGGCCGTGCAGGTTGCTGCCGAACGCGCTGAGCGCGGGGATGTCGTGCTCCTTTCCCCGGGCGGAACATCCTTCGACGAGTTCGTGGACTTCGCCGCACGCGGCGAACGGTTCCGGGAACTGGTGAATACCTTGTGACCGCCAACGCG
>JAPLGR010000694.1 GCA_026390045.1 Chloroflexota bacterium
CCATCAACGGAACAAGACCAAACAGGTGCCAGGGTGAGGGTACGATGACTTGGAGCGGAATGAGTACATGGAGCGCAGTCATCACCACGACAGCTCCCAGGGTGTAGGTCGTTGGCATCACCTTCTGAGCCCTTCATAGCCGCCTCGCTCGTCGAGTCCCATGTGGCCTGGCAATCGCCGTCCGCCCGATGACGGCAGTCGGCGGCACCCAACCCAGCAGGGATTGCTCGGGGATCCTCTCGACTCTCCGCCCGCACCTGGGCATCCCTGGTGACCGCCGGATCCCTCCGAAGCGCATCGAGTTGAGGGCTGCTGGCACTCTGCCCTGCAGGCGCGCAATCGTGATCGCAGCGCGCGTTTGACTTGAGCCCAGTCGTCCATCCGGGTCCTTCCGGGGAGCCATGCCACCTCTGCGTTTCATTCGTAAGCCCTGCGTGTCTCTTCATCGGCAACGATATGCTGGATTCGCTCCTGGGCCCTGAAGGATCTCCAAGTTCCGAGTTGCTGGTGGGTCAGGTAGTAACTCTGCGGTATGGGGTGAGTACCGATCACGACTTCAAGCTGGTACTTGGCCGGGATGAACTCACAGAACGCATCCATCCGAGGACACGGCGGGTAGCCGACGACTAGGCCGGTCGCCAGGTGGACGACCTGCGCGCCGTTCTTCTTCATCTCGGACGGCGCATATTCCACATTGCCCCCCGGACACCCCCCTCATGTCGTGTAGCCCACAAGTTCGACATCCGTGCCCTCGTAGCGCGAGAAAGCGCCCTGCCGGTTTTTCAGCGCTCGCAAGCACTTCCCGCCGGCGCACGTGTGATAGCGGTCGCAGATGATGATGCCGATCTTTGTCATGGCAGTGCTCCTGTCAGAGGTGGCCATGCCCTGGAGGGATGCGGGGCCTGCCCGCTGGCCAACGCTTGCCTCCAGTCCATCAGCCTGGGCCCTGCGGCGTCTGGGCTTCGACCCCAGGGCGTGACGGCGCAGGCTGCGCCGGGAACAGCGGGGGCTTTGCCGGAAAAGCCGAAGCGATGATCCGTTCCACCACTGGCTCAAAACTCGTCGCCCAGTAGTCCTCAATACGCCCCTGATCACACAAGCGCGAGATCTCGGGATCGAGCGGGAGGCGACTGAGCAGTGGGACGCCCAACTCGGAAGCGATCTCGTGTGCATGGCTCGGGCCGAAAACCTCGTGCTGCTTGCCCGTGTCGGGACAGACAAAGTAGCTCATGTTTTCGATCAGCCCCAGGATCGGGATCCCCAGCTGCTGGGCCATCCGCGCTGCCTTTCGTACCACCATGCCTGCCAGGTCTTGGGGCGATGTCACAAGCACAACACCGCTCTGCGGCAGCGACTGCATCACGGTCAGCGGGGCATCAGAGGTCCCCGGGGGCAGATCGACCACCAGGTAGTCGAGCCTGCCCCAGAGCACCTCGCCCCAGAATTGCTGAATGGCCCGCCCGATCAGGGGACCGCGCCAGATCACCGCCTGGTCCTCGCTGTCCAGCAACAGGTTGATCGACATCACACGGATTCCGGTCTTGCTCTGCGGCGGGATGAAGGCCATCGGGCTGGTCTCCAGGCGCGGGCGTTCCCGGAAGAACATCTTGGGAATGCTGGGGCCCGTGATGTCGGCATCCAGTACACCCACCTGGTGGCCGGCGCGTCGCAGACCGATTGCCAGCAAGGCGCTCACCAGCGACTTTCCCACGCCGCCCTTGCCGCTCATGACCGACACCACATGCCCAATCTCATTGAGGTGCGCCACCGTTCCTTCAGGCTCGCTGGTCCCTTGCAGGCGCCCCTTCTCCTCGGCAGTCATCTCACTCGTTTCCATCTCTACTTGGCCGACGCCTTCCAGGGCCAGGATTGCTCTCCGGATGTCCTCCACCAGTCGCTCTCTCAGCGGGCAGTTCAGGGTGGTCAGCGCCAGGGTGAGACGTACCTGGTCGCCCTCCACCCGGACATCCCGGACCATGCCCAGGTCCACAATGTCCCGCTTCAGCTCGGGGTCCTCCACGGCCCGCAAGGCGTCGACGACGTGTTCCGTTGTCACCATTGAAGGTCAGTCCTTTCTGGGGGATGGGTCTAGACGGCCGGAACTTGTAGGACACCCGACCGTTCTCATCAACCAGCAGGTCCTCGATCAGCCGCATCCGCACCACATCCACCCCGGTTTCGGGGTCGATAACCGTTGAAAGCCTAGCCAGGATCGCTTCGCGCAGCTCATCCAGGTTGGTCACGCCATTCCTGACTGCCCATCGTGCTGGCCTACGAGCCCAAGGCATCCAACGCCAGACTCACCGTCTCAGCCTCGGTGAGTATCATCTGCACCCCGGCGGCGGCAAAGACGTATTCCGGGCCTTTGCCCTGAAGACTCTCCTTGAGCACAACCCGATCCACCTTCTGAGACACCAACCATTCGGCCACGCGGATGCCCTTTGCTTTCGAAACCTCCCGATGGGGGTTTTCTACCACCTCTTGCTTCTCAACCGCCTCATCAGCGCGCCTAAGGGTGACCAGTGCGAAATACGGGGCCTCGCCAAAGTGCTCACTCAGCCTTCCATCCGGGTTGGCCAGTGGGAAGGCGTCGCGCCTGTGGATGGAACCCGTCGGCTCGTAATGGATCAGCACGCGCTCAACGTGGGGCACCTCAGCCCGGATGGCTTGCTCGATGCGTTGACTGACGGCGTGCGCCTTCTTCAGATCGTCCTTGCGTAGCGTCACTTCTGCCTCCAAGAAGCGGTACCGACCCGAGTTGCGTCCTGTTAGTGTCTTGATCTGAGTCGTGGCCGGGTCATTCTCGATAATCTGACGCACCTGAGCCAGGGTCTCCGCATCCAGAGAGGCGTCCAACAGCACGCGCATCCCGTCCTTCAGCAGTTCCCAACCGGTCCTGGCGATGAAGAATACGACGAGCAGCGCCGCCGGCCGATCCAGGCTTAGCCCAAAGATGTGGCCGATGAGCGAAATGAGGACGACACCAGAGGAAAAGATGTGGGCGCGGTACTCCTGGGCTTCGGCGATCAGGCTGGGGGAGTTAGCCGCCTTTCCAGCCCGCAGCTCAGAATGACTGAATACCAAGGGGATGACGGCCGAGAGCATCACGCCTGCCAGCATCCACGGATTGACGGTTGTCTGCCGTTGGTGGGCGAAGAGGGCTTCCCGGATGATCTCGAAGGCGGTGAAAAGGATAAGGCCTGCCACCCCCACGGCGATCACATTCTCAACCTTATATAGGCCGTAGGGGAAGGATTCGCTCCGGCGTCGTGAGATCTTCAAGCCAACCAGCACCGCCACCGAAGCCATCAGATCTACCAGGTTATGCAACATCTCGGCAGCCACGGCCAGGCTGCCCGAGGCGACGGCAATACCCAGGTTCAATAGACTCAACGCCACGTTGACGCCGATGGAACCCCATCCCCAACCTTCGACCGCTGCCTGAGTAATCCTCCGCTCCCTTCCCCGATCTGAGGGCTTCCGATGTGATTCAGAGGACCTCATGACTTCCTCTCGATGATGTTCATCCGGAGAACAACCGCCTGCCAGGTTTGGCTGATCGCCTGGCTGGCGGGCGCATCGGGGCGATACGCCGTCACTGGCTCGCCGCGGACCATCGCTTCGGTCACGGTCTCATCGAACGGGATGCACCCCACCACGCCGATGCCCTTTCGCCGGCACGCGTCCAGGATCTGTTCTGTGCCCGTGGGAAAGAGATCAGCCTTGTTGATACAGACCTGGGCGGCAACCCGAAAGTGCTCCGTCGTTGCAAGGATGCGTTCCATGTCATGGATGCCCGCCACGGTTGGCTCGGTCACGATCAGGGCCAGGTCGGCCCCTGCAGCGGCAGAAATTACCGGGCACCCAATCCCCGGCGGGCCATCGACCAGAAGCCCCGCATAGCCACCGTCGAGTGCCAGAAGACGGGCCTGCTGCTTGACCAGGGTAACCAGCTTCCCGGAGTTCTCATGCGCCGGCAAGAGCGCCGCGTGGATCAACGGTCCATAGCGGCTCTCGGAGCGGTACCAGCGGCCAGCCACCTGCGGCTGCATGCGGATGGCGTGAGCGGGGCACTCGTGGAAGCACGCGGCGCAGCCTTCGCAGGCCAGCGGGTCGATCTCGAACCTGCCGTCCGACTCGCTGACCGCCTCGAAACGGCAGACGTCGGCGCAGACGCCGCAAGCATCACAGGTCTCATATTGGATCTCCGCCTTCGAGCCTCCCACAAACTCATGCTCCTCGATGCGCCTCGGCTCCAGGATGAGATCCAGGTTGGGAGCGTCCACGTCAGCATCGGCCAGGACGAGCGGCACGAGGCAAGGTCCCTCCCGAGCCAGGTGGGCAAACGCGGCCGCCAGGCTCGTCTTGCCGGTCCCTCCTTTGCCGCTCAGGATCACGAGTTGCCGCATCTCCCCTCTTTGATCCTGCGGCCTATCTGGAGAGCTACCTCCTGGAACTGCGGCGTATACGTCGGATGGGTCTCGA
>JAPLGR010000428.1 GCA_026390045.1 Chloroflexota bacterium
AAGGCGCGGCATGCGCTTGAGATCCGATTCGTGAATCACATGGATGACGTCCTCGGACTTGCACTGAGGCCTGAGGGCAAGCGCGCGGCGGGGCGAGGCAGTTCCTCCCTGGGATCGGCAGCCCCCAGCCGCAAGCGCCGGACAACGCGCAAGTGATCGCCTCGAGAATTGGCCTTGGGAGCGGAATGCGCCCGGTCCTCCTGGTGGGGGTTCTATCGGCTGCCTTGCTGCTCGGCGCCTGTACGAGGGCACTGGTGCCCCTGGGAACGACGCCCATCCCTCTGGCGTCCACGGCTGCGGCCGAGGCCACACAGGCGGAACTGAGCATCCCTGGCAGCGGCATCGGCTTCTCGGTCTTTGGCGTCCCGCGGGACGCTCATCTCATCGTGCGGCAGCCAGCCGGCATCTCCGGTACGGTTGTGGCGGAGCTGCCAGCCGACATGCGGTACATCGATCTGACAGGCCAGGCAACGCCGTTGGGCAGCTCCACTTGGGTTGAGATCACTGTGCCCTCCGGGAACACCGGATGGGTTAACCTGTGGAATCTGACGGAGGACGTCGAGCCGGAGGCGTTCTGCCAGGATCCGCGTGTGCCGGCGCTGGTGGATACGTTCTTCGCTGCCTTGCGCGATCGGTCGGGCGAGGCGCTCGCCCAGACGGTGTCCCCGCGCCGGGGCCTCGTGCTGCGCCATGACTGGTGGAACCCTGAGATCGTGATCCCGCTGTCTGCGCTGACGGATCTGATGCAGCGGATAGATGAGGTGGCGTGGGGCGTTCAGCGTGGTTCCGGGGCCCCGATCTTAGGCTCCTTCCGCGACCGGATTCTTCCTGAGCTGGACGCGCTCCTGGCCGCGGCGCCGCAGCAGGCCTGCAACCAACTGCTGTCCGCCGACACGAGCATCCCCGCCGAGTGGCCGGACGAGTACGCGCGGATGAACTTCCTCAGCTACCACATCCCTGCGCCGGATCCAGGCACCCGATTCAACTGGCGAAGCTGGGCCATCGGGGTTGAGTACGTGGACGGTGTGCCGTTCGTCGCTATTCTGATCCGCTATCAGGCCGATTTGTAGCTGCTTCCCGGGCGCTGGCAGGTCCCCGGGCCCCAATTGGCTGCGATATGACGGGTGCCCGGTCGCACCTTCTTGCCGGATCCAATCGATACTCTCGTAGCTGCGGCGTGCCTGGCTGTGTGCGTCCCCCGTGCCAGATCACACAGATGGCACTGATGGACGACGTGCGGCACTTGGGCGAGGTACTTGCCCAGAAGGCAATGTGGGAGAGACGGACGGGGCACGCAGAAGCATGACGTGCGGAGGGTCGCTACGCATCTCTAACCCACGCGGCCAACCGCCCAGGTGCGCGTCCGATTGCCGCCCGTCTCGTTCAGGTGTCGTGTCGGCTCGTGTCGAGCGAGTCGATTCACTTGGGGGCGGCACGTCGGACTCGGCAGGCGCATCTCGTGAGCGCCCAGCTACGATTGCAGCTGGGTCAGGACCTCCAAGAGCCGCTGTCTCCAACCCTCTCGTCGCGCGAGCCAGTAGCCCCGCCGGCTCCGCCGGACGTCAGCGCCCAGATCTGGAGGCTCCAGATCCTCGTCGCCGATGGGCGCTTGCAGCAGGATCTGGCCGTTTTCCACCGTGATCGATTCAATGCCTGCTTGTGCCGCGCGGATTCGAACCTGCATCTGGTAGGCCAGGTTCTCGACTTCCTCAGGCACCGGGCCAAACCGATCCCCAAGCTCGGAGCGGAGCATCTCAATTTCTTCCTCCGTCCGGAAATCCGCCAGCCGGCGGTACAGGTGAAGCCGCAGGTCGCGATCCGGCACGTACGCAGCAGGGATGGCATAGGCGAGCGGAAGCTCGATGGTGACCATCAGCGGGTCGGGAGTCGCGAGGGCAGCATCCGGCTCAATGCCTCCAAGCTCGCGTCCGGCCTTCAGGCGACGCACGGCGGCGGACAGCAGACGCGTGTAGAGGTGGAAACCGATGGCGGCAATGTGGCCGTGCTGCCGGACGCCGAGCACATCGCCGGCGCCGCGCAACTCCAGATCGCGCATGGCGATGGAGTAGCCGGTGCCCAGCTGAGTGTGTTCCGCCAGGATCTCAAGCCGCTCGCGCGCCTCGTCGGTTGTCCGGAAATGCGGGTGGCGGAAGAAGTACGCGTAGGCCCGAGCGGCGCTCCGCCCGACGCGACCGCGCAGCTGGTACAGCTGGGCCAGCCCGAACGTATCTGCCCGGTCGACGATCAGCGTGTTGGCGTTCGGGATGTCGAGGCCGGATTCGATGATCGATGTGCTGAGGAGCACGT
>JAPLGR010000498.1 GCA_026390045.1 Chloroflexota bacterium
GGGCGAACTCATCGAGGGAACCGGCATCCCCGTCACCGAACCTGCCTCCCCGCGTGGGTTCGCCCGCCTTCCACCCCGCCGGGTAGCCATGGATGCCGGGGCCCACCTGCGTCGGGCCAGCACCATTCAATGGCTCCAACCATTGCCTCAGAACAAATCCTGGCATAGAGTATCTGCCTGCTCGTGCGGGGCGTGGGCGACCCGCATTGAATCTCGCCGGCCAGGGGGTTTCCAACGGAAGAGAACCGCGTTGAGATTCGAACGGAGACTGCCAGAGACCCGCCGCGCGGCCACAGCATGACGGCGTCTGTATGACTGTGGCAGGTCGCGAGTGCCGGGCCTGCTCATCGACAACTCCTGCCAGAGGACACATGTCGCAGGAAACACTCCCGCCCCGCGGTGGGCCCGATGACAGCTCGATTGCCAATCAGGCCCTGTGCGCCGAAATCAGTCTGCTTTTCCTTGTGCTGATAGAGGGACTCAGTGGAGCGATCTTGAAGGTCGGCGGGAAGCGACTGGCTCATCAATTCGACCGGCAGCTTAGCGACTACGCCTCAAAGCATGCGTGGAACGCGTTGACGGGATTGGCTGACCTGTCGGAGCTGCGACAAAAGGTACCTGACGTGGATGCCGGGATCCTAACGTCCGTCTACCTTTCGTTCTCCCAATACGCGCGTGCATTGGCCAAGCGGATCTTGGGTACGCAACTGCTGAGATCGACTGAGCACTCTCTGAGGAACTCTCTGCCCCCCCGTCTAGCCGCTCTCAACGCGAGGCATAGGATCATCCCGGAGTGATGAGGGCGATCGCGGAGGCCCGGAAATGAAGAGAGATTGGCTAGCTCCCCTGGGAGCCGTCGGCCTGCTGGTTCTGTACACGGCAGTCTATGTTTGGCAACCCGGGGGTCAAGACCGCCTCGTAACCATCTCCCATGTACTCTATGCAGCATTTGCGCTGCTTGCTGCAGCCCTGGCAATGCGAGCGGCCTTCACATTTGACCGCGGCCGACCGCAACGCCGCGCTTGGGTGCTCATAGGCACTGGGTTGGTTTGCTGGGCTACAGCTGAGATCCTGTGGGCCTATTGCCAGATCTTTCGGCCGGTAGAGGTCCCCAGCCCATCCCCGGCGGACATCCTATGGCTCGTCGGGTACATCCCCATCGTGGTCGGCATGGTTGTCTATTATCGGCCGCTTAGCATGGCTGCCAACCGCCGTCGCAAATTGATCGCTCTGACTCTCTATGCCGTTCTTCTTGTAACGACACTCGTACTCGTGGTGCAGCCATTGATCGCCTCTCCCGTGAGTGGTACCACGCTTAGATCCTTTGCAAACATGCTCTACCCGATAGCCGATTTGTGCTTGGCACTTATCTCCACGTTGTCGTTGCTGGTCTTGTGTGGCGGATTGATCGGTCAGCCCTGGCGATCTGTTGTGATCAGCATGTTGTTGTTTGCCTTGGCCGATCTCCTCTATGCCTACGGTGTGGGGAACCAGACCTATATGGTTGGCCGCAACCTGCTGAGCGGAATCGTGGACACCGCCTACCTGTTCGGATACGTTGAGGCGGCGATGGGCGGATATCGCCAGGTTACGCTCCGCGTGCTGCCATCTGATGCGTGAGAGGCCCGGAAAGGCCTCTACCGCAGGGCAGTCAGCTAGGACACGCTGTGTGCAGGAGATCATTGCATTCCGATCGAGTCCTGACCTGATCTCCTCCCCTCTTCGGGCTGAATAATGGCCGCCGAGTGTGGATGCGGTCCATCAGACGCGCGCGGCGCGTCACCCATCCTCCACCGGTTGATCCGGGGGCCGCCGGGGCGAGATCGCAGACCAGGAAGGGCATTTGGCCTCCGAATCTGGCATAGTCCGTCTGCTCAGGCCCTTCGACTTGGCCGAAAGCCCGCCTTCCAGCTGGTCGCCGACGCCGATCGGTTGACCCATGCCACCTGGTTGAATGGGTTGTGTCAGACCGGATTCACCTGCTTCAAGATGCACAGCTTAGGTTGATGCTACCTGGCGATTGCCTTCGATGACTGCACCCGCTCTATCGTTCCCTGGAAGACAAGTGCCACCATGGCGGCCACGGATGTCCGGGGAACCCTTGAGCTGGTCCTGGCGCGTAGGCTTGACCGAGTGCCCGTCCAGCATTGAGCCCGGCTGCTCTCGGACAACGGGCCGTCCCATGCGTCTGGCGAGCTGCGCTGGTCCCTCGAAGGTCGATGGATCGAGCACGGCCGCGGCGCCCCGTACCACCCGATGACCCGGGGCAGGATTGTGGGCTACCGTCACCCGATGAAGAAACCGGTGCATCTATCGACGTTTCAGCATCCGTGGGACTGGGAGCAAGAGATCAGCCGAGGAAAAGCCCGATCGCCACGAGAACGGGAGTTGTGATGTTGAGGAGGACGTTCTGCACCATGAACGGGATCAGGTTCGGGATGTCCTCCGCGTGCCGATAAGCGCCAATTCCTGCCCGGGCGGCCAGGGGCAGCGTCAATAGACCCAAAAGAGCCAAGGCCGGAAGGCGGTTGGCCAAGACTCCGCCAACGATCGAGGCATAGGTGAGGAGCAGGAACGCGATGTAGATCCAACTGCTGGCCCGTCGCCCGATCACGATGGGAAAGTGCTTCCGACCGATGCTGCGATCAGCTTCGGTGTCAGGGAACTGATTGAGAAGGAGCAGGTTGTTGACCAGGAAGAAGGGGATCAGCGAGGCCACAAACGCAGTCCAAGAATACTGCCCGGTCAGGGCGAAACTGGTTCCCATGACCATGAAGATCCCGAATCCCAACCCGGGGGTGAGCAGGCAGAGGAAGGGATTACGGGTGAGCCAGACCGTGTAGATGGCGATCGTGAACATTCCCGCCAGGCCGAGCGGCAGAAGGGCTGTCCCCCGAACGAACACGAAGTACATGCCGACCGCGCCAGTGATGGCTAGCGCGACAAGCCCCGTCGCCAAGGCCTGGGGCATCATCGCTGGCTGTGCCGGGAGAGTGCCGCTCCCACCGCTGAAGGGTGTTCGTTGCGTACGCAAGTCGAGGCCGCTTCGGAAGTCGAAGTACTCGTTCAGTGCGTTGACGCTGATATGAGCGCTAACGGCACCGATCAGAACGATCACGGCCTGAAGGACATCCACCCTTCCAGATTGGTAGACGGCGGCGCCGATTCCCAAGAGTACACAGGCCGGGGTCAGAACCAGGAATGGCAGGCGCATGGGTCCGACAAGGGCCTTCGCACTTGCTGGGGTGTCCGATGTTCTCATGGATTCCTCTCGTATCGCTGGAACTGGAGGGCCGAGGCTTGCGCGGAGATTCTACCGTGGCGATGTCCACAGGGGAAGCACAGCGATTGTAGGACGGGCGTTCAACGCTTGAGATGCTCTTCACTGGGCCGGGATGATCACACCCCGGGTGACTCAGGCCTGAAATTCGGGGCAGCCTGTCAGGCAGTGGGGCGCACGAGTTTTCCCATGATCTGCCTCGCGGATCCGGAGGATCCCATGCGACATCCACCGCGTCGCTTCGTGCCCATGCTAGAGCCCGGCAGGCTCCGCGGCCAGAGTCTTGTGTTCATGGAGTGGAGGATTGGGCCAGACATCGAGTGGCCTTTCGTTCTCAACCAACACCTGGTAGCCGTCGGCTTCCGTATGCTGACAGGAGGTCAGAAACGGCCAGCGCTAGCCGAGCTGGGGGGCTGCGGCTACTGACACACTTCTTCGACCCCGTCGGTCAGGCGGCCGTCCGGTGCATCAGCGTGTGCTGACGATGCCGCGCTTCAAGCGTTCTGCGCTCTACCTCCTCCCGTCGCGACTTGACCTCCCTGGCTCTCCCCAAGTGGACGTGTGTCCGCGTGACATCAGGGATGGAACACGGTATCATGGACACTAGGTAGAGGTCGCGTTATTGTCTGTTGCCTGGCCCCAGTAGACGATCAAGGGTCTG
>JAPLGR010000434.1 GCA_026390045.1 Chloroflexota bacterium
GAAGGCTCCGCTGAAACTCCTCTCGTGCCGCAATCCGTTGTGACACCCAGCCGATCGCGATTGACAGTCCGAACTCGAGTGCCTTGAAGAGGGTGCTGTCGAGGGGACCCGACCGGACGGAGACAATCTCGCCGACAAACACAGCGGAGGCGGCGATGACCAGGAGGACTAGGATGCCGATGTCGGCGAGGTTTCTACCCAGGAATGGCTTGGGTTTCATGGCGGGTCCCCCATTGAGATGGTGTAGTCTACAGCAACAAATACCTTCGCATTCAGCGGCGGCCTAACAAGCGATTCTACGTCTTGCCCTACTTGCTGGTGTCCGCCAGCTTGGCCAGGCTCTCGTTGTGCACTGGATGCGGCGTGTACAACCCTCGCCGGGCCATCGACGCATACCGACGGGAGAAGCCTGTCGCTCTCATTATGCGGCTCAACGGCACGCCCGAGGGCAGGGCCAGCAATCTCGTATCAAGGCCCAGCCCGCCTGGTCAGCTTCGGCGAGTTGTTGGGCAGCAGCGTGGCTGATTCGTGCAAGGCGAGTACTCTAGCGACCTCCCCGAGCAAGACATCCATCTCGGCGGAGAACGCAACTTGCGCTCTTGTTGGTAGCGTCTCAGTCCTTCGCACGTGAGTGTGAAGGGCTGAGTCGGCTACGTTGCGAAGGGACTGCTGAAGGTGTTCGAGGGATGCCCTAGTTGACTTTGGCGAACAGCCGCTGACGACCTGGGCGAAGGACTCCTGCCCGAAGGTGGGAGGCACGTGGTCTATGATCGCACGGCAGAGCATCAGCAGCGCAAGGTAGCAGCCGTTGTTGTAGCAGATGTTCGCCTCTTCGCACATTCTGATAAGCCCGCGAGCATCAAACTCGGTGTTGTGAAGGGACTTCAGCTCAGAGACGCGACGGGGATCGATGAACTCAACTGGGGGAGTTGCAGCCGGTGCGCCTTCGGAGAGGATGTCACGCGTCACGACACGGTCCGCGCGCGCGTCCGCAATACATTGGGTCAGGAAGGCCTCCAAGGCCTCGCCTTTGTTGCGCTTCCAATTGCGGTGGATGGACATTCCAGCCAAGGTGACGGCCCGGTGCATCGTGATTTGCTTCTTGTACATGGGAAGAAGTGAAGGAGCTTGTTCGCGTAGAAAGAGGTGGAATCGTTCCTCCCAGCTTGCGAAAGCTGCCATGCCCCTGGGCTTGTCCTCATTGGCGAAGTGCGAGTCGACTTGATCGTAATAGTCCTTCTGCCAGCGCTCAAACGCGCGCGTGAGGGCTAAGCGTTTCGGGTTGTGGTGGTCGGATTCTGTCATTACGGTGGGCTCGTGTTGTGCCCTCGAAAGCGAAAGATACTGTTGCTGCCTAAAAGGTGATTCTACGGCTTGGCCCGCTGGCTGCCGCCCACCAGCGTGACCAAGGCGTCGTAGTGCACAGGATGTGGTGTATACAACCCCCGCCGGGCCAACGATGCATACCGGCGAGAGAAACCCGTCGCCTTCATTATGCGGCTCAATGGCACGTCCTGCAATCGGGGAAGGATGTCCCGCTTGAAGCGCTCCTTTTCCTGGTCGACGTCGAGGCCCAGTTCCTTCCATTTCGACCGTTCGTGAGCACGCCGAGCGTTTGAGGCGCCCCGCTTCCGCCCGACCTCTCCGCCATGTGACGGGTCAGCGCCTTCGGCTCTGAGCTTGCTCAGTCTTGCCATGCCCGCCTTGGCGAATCTTGGCATATCGACTTCGGTCTTGTAGGCCTGATAGCACATCTCCGAGCAGAACCTGCGCGTGCCGGACCGGATTGGCTTTCCGCACTCAGAACAAGCCCTAGGCAGGGCGGGCTTCAACGTTGAAGGCTTTGTCACTCTCCCTCGCGCCGGCGTTGGCCGTCCGGCTGATCTGTTCGTCTGAGTAAAGGGCGTTGGCAGCCTACCTTTGCGAAGCCCCATTCCGCGTGGTTGACCTCTCCCACGGACAAGCTCGGAGGCCACCCGAGTGGGTGGCTGTGACTACAAGCATAATCTGGCCGCTCTGGCCGAATTATGCTTGTAGTCACACGAACCTCTGTGCCGGCATGCGCTCTTGGACGGGTACCCGCCGCCCTTCATCCAACTGGTTAAACGAAAAGAGAGCCGGGCTCTCATTCGTCAAAGGAGGGTGAGTACCCCTACAATGATGGGTCGATCCGAGATGACGATGTAGATCCAATCTCCGAGCGCACCCGGACAGAGAACACGACAGGGAGGGCCGATGCTCTCCCTGTCGCCATAGCAGCCCGGGACTCTACTTGATCGGGATGCGATCGCCGCCGTCATCGAGGGCGATCTGCTGGGCAGGCCCGTCGATGTAGATCATCAGGTTCTTCTCCCCGGGAGCGGCCGCCGACGGCGCGATCAGCCCAACGTAGCCGGCGGCCCGCACATCGTCCGCCAACGCCTGGCACTTGTCATAGTCCTGCGGGGTGTCCCCAGTGAGGAACGAGGCCTTTGGGTCGACGATGCCGTTGCCTGGGTCGGTGAGATCCACGACGGGATCCAGGTCGACCTCGACCGAGACGAGGTCACGGGGGGACTTGGGACGGTTGGCCATGCCCCGTTGTCTGTAGTACTTGCGGTACTCTGCGAGGGCCCCCTGAGGCTTGAGGGCGGTGTAGAGGGCGCCATACCTGCCGCGTCGGTTCCACCGGCCACCCGCTCGGAGGATGAAGCCAACGTGTAGGACCTGTGCACCTGCAGGTACATGCCTCCAGACCTTGGAGGCGAATCTCATGTGAAGACGCCGCCATCAAGACCTGCAAGCTCGGACACGACCTCCTCAAGATTGCCGGCGCGAAGGAGGTCGATCGGGCGGCGAGCTCGCAGGCTGGGGACCGGGGAATAGAGCCAGTCCTGGGCGGCCTCCCTGCTGGGGAAGACCTGATCCAGCAGGTCGTTGAGATCGCGCAGCGCCTGGATGCGCTTGCGCACGTGCTCGGAGGGGGCGCTCGTTTCCTTGCGGTAGCGGAGGATGGTGCGGCGGTCGACATCCAGCAGCTTCGCAAGTTCACCGCTGTTGAGTCCCAGGTTCTTCTGGGCTTCAGCAACGGCCCTGCGGGCATCCTTGCGTTCGTGTCGGACCGCAGTCTGAACGGCCATGGGCCCCATAACCTCCATCAGCAGATGGCTATCTACATGTCTCATCATATATCCTTTCTGGCGTCGTGTCAAGTGGCGCTGTAGATGTCCCCTCTTGTGTCGCACATGCGGCGCCTGCGTCAGGGCGAGCACCGGCCCTTGGGAGCTCCCCTTCATTGAAAGCCAAGGCCCCTGGCCTTCAGGGAGGTGTACCGATTGGCGGCGATTACCAGGTGGTCCAGCACCTCAATGTCCAGCAGCCTGCCCGCTTCGACGAAGGCACGTGTCACGGCGATGTCCTCTGGAGAAGGACTGACGTCCCCTGATGGGTGGTTGTGGGCGATGATGACGGAGGCGGCGTTGGCATGCAACGCAGGCCGGAACACCTCCCCCACC
>JAPLGR010000061.1 GCA_026390045.1 Chloroflexota bacterium
CTCGCCTACTCCGGGTACGCCGGCAGCGACTTCCCGCCGGGTGCGCGCAGCATGCCCAAGGCCGTCCAGGCGCTGCGCAACATGGCCCTGGCGCACGCCGCAGCCTACCGGGCCATCCACGAGCTTCAGCCCGGGGCGGTCGTCGGTCTGGCCCATCACTATCGCGGTTTCCTGCCCGCCCATCCGGGGAACCCTCTCGATGCGCTTGTTGCGCGGCTGAGACACGGCATCTTCAACGCGACCATCCCGCAAGCGGCATTGGACGGGCGCTTCCGTATCTTGGGGCGGACAGAGACACTCACCGGCGTGGCCGGCACGCAGGACTTCTTCGGTCTGAACTACTACACGGTGGAACGTTGTGCGTTCGACCTGCGCCGGGCAGGCGACCTGTTCACGCGCGGATTCTATCCGCCCGAAGCCGACCTGAGCCCGACGGGTTTCATCGCCAACGAGCCCGACGGATTCTCACGCGCCATGCAGTGGGCCCGGGGATTCAAGCTCCCGATCTATATCACCGAGAACGGCGTCGAGGATGCCCAGGATCGAATGCGGCCACGATACCTGGCCGCCCATGTCCACCGCGTGTGGAAGGCGGTCAACACCGGGACGCCGATCCGGGGCTACTTCCACTGGTCGCTGGTGGACAACTTCGAGTGGGAACGCGGCTGGTCCCAGCGGTTCGGCCTGTGGGGGTTGGATACTGAGACCCAGGCGCGCCATCGCCGGCCAAGCGTCGACTTCTACGCGGAGATCTGCGGATCGAACGCCCTGTCCTCCGAGATGGTGGGCCGATACGCGCCGGAGGCGCTTGAGAGGTTGTTCCCATCCCGCGGACCCGAGGGTCTGGACATCCAGCGTGGCTGAGCATCGGCGCACAGCGTTCCAGCCGCGCGCCCGCTTGGGGCATTGGCTCCAGCGCCTTGGGGTTTCGGCCGCGCTGCTTGGGCCGGCACTCCTCCTGCCACTGCCTGCCACGCCCCTTGTCGACACGCCTCCATTCCGGCTGCCATTCGCTGATCCACCGGGGCCCGACACGTGGCTCCTTGCCCAGCCGTATGGCAACACGGTGTTCGCCTATCGTGCGCGCACCGCAACCTACTGGGCGGGCCAGGGGATTCACTTCGGCGTTGATTTCGATGCGGCCTGCGGCACCATCGTGCTTGCCATCGGGGACGGCACGGTCGTGGCCGTGGACAATCCCTACCATGGCGCGGGGCCTCACAACCTGATCATCGATCACCCGAACGGCTACGCCTCGCTCTACGGGCATCTGCGCCAGCGGTCGCACCTGAAGATCGGTGACACGGTGCGCGCCGGCGAGCCGATCGGCGTCACCGGAGATCCCGACCTGACCTGCGCGTCGCGCCCGCACCTTCACCTCGAAATCCGCAGCGCGCCGCGCCATGACCATGCCTACAACCCGATCCCGCTGATCCAGGCTGACTGGGAACGGATCGCCCTTGCCGGCGGTGTGGCGCAGGCGTTCCAGATCGATGGAAGTCAACCGACGGGCTGGACAACTCTGACCGACCAGCCCGCCATCAAGTTCGGTCAGCCGCTGCTGAACAACTATGAGACGACTTGGCCGCCTAACTGGTGAGTTCTGCCGGCGCGGGATCGCCGTGGTCGGGGGCCTCTTGGCCCTTGGCCTGCTGGCGTTCCTCACCTCGGCGCGAGGTGTCCTTTCGGTTGGGCCCGAGGCTGAGGCGGCTTCCCCACTGCTCGCCACCGAAGTCGGATGGGGCGGGCCAACCCCGACTCCGCTCGGGACGCAGAGCCTGACGCGGGTGACCACCCCTGGATGTTGCGCGCTGATCGGCTGGGCGTCTGACTCGCGCTCGGTCCTGGTGCTCACGCAACCCGCGCTCGAAGAAGCTGCGCAGGTCCAGGCGATTCCGGTTGACGGAGGCAAGGCGCAGGTCGCGTGGAAGAGACCGGCGGCGTTCTCGCCGGACGGCTCCCTTGCGGTCGAGCTGGAGGGCGAGGCTGTTCGGGTGACTCGCCGCTCGAATGGAA
>JAPLGR010000056.1 GCA_026390045.1 Chloroflexota bacterium
TACCGGCCCGATGATCAGTTGTTGGCCTTTCTGAAGAGCCTCTGATTATGCCGAGCACCCAGCCTGGGATTCATCGGATCAACGAGGAAAACGTGTCACCCAAGGGGTACAACTCGGCATAATCCTGGACGCGGCATAATGTCGCTTATGCCGAGATCGGCATAACCGCCACACGTTTGCCGTCAACTGCGTCCAGAGGGGCATCAGCACGGCCTCGCTCAAGAAGATCCTCGGCCATGACCGGCTGGAGACGACCGAGATCTACCTGAATCTCTCACCTGAGCAGGCGATCCAGGAGTTCCGCGAGAAAATGCACTGAGGACACAGTGGCTCATGGCTTCGGGCCCCGTGAGGCAACGCACCACGCCGCCTCCGGGCAGCGACGGCAGGAGTTCATCCCTGATGGCCGACGTGGTGGCCACGACAATAACTTCGTCCATCCCGGCGTCCAGGCACTTCCGAACATTGCCCGTCGCATCGGACTTCCCGGTCTCGACCTCGAAGGCAGCCCGCTTGCCGTCTCGTTCAGCCACAAGGTCAATGGTCTTGCCGCCGCCCACCGGGTATTCCTCGGTCACGCCATAGCCGCCAGCCATCAGGTGTTCCGCGAGACGCGTCCTCCAGTACCGATGTTCAGGTCCTCCCAGTCGGTCCGCATCGGGTTCGTCGATGCCCAGCGCCTCTTTCCCGGCGCCGGTCAGCACCAGTACTTTGATTCTTGATCGACCGATTACGATCGGACAAGAAACAATGAGCGACTGCTTCAAGAGCATTTTTTGCAGCCCCGTGCCCCGGC
The DNA here is from genome assembly GCA_026390045.1 of Chloroflexota bacterium. GTDB lineage: Bacteria > Chloroflexota > Anaerolineae > Anaerolineales > E44-bin32 > DYJB01. Next base: position 797 of record JAPLGR010000056.1, read on the forward strand.
GAGGAGAGAGACACAAAGAATGATAACGATCTGTGATCGTTGACGTTGGACGTTTCCAGACGTCCATCAGGAACTGTCTTTCCTGCGTTGTGAGCTGAATTGCGCACCCCTTTTCCCCCTTTGATTTTTTATCTTTTGCTTCCGCCGGAATCCCCTGAATCTCCCTGTCTTTCGATGAAATCGGCGCGGAATCTCCTTCTCGGCTGGAAATCGGTGGAAAAGAACTCTCCTGCCCACCTGTAACCATATCGTTTAACTCCGCCGTCGCGAGCAACCTGCGACGGATGTGGTCATCCGTCACGCTCCCCTTTTTCAGCCGCACCAGCGGCAACTTGATCAGGAAGGGGAAGAACCATCGGCCCTGGAGCTTGGCGACGGCCCAGCCGACCTCCAGGCGGTTCAAGTACCCGGCCTGTTCGCTGTCCAAGTGCAGGCAATCCTGGATCATGGCGATGTCGCCGCGGTGCTTCAGGTTGAAGGCGAACGTGGTGTAGGTGTTGCCCAGGGCGGGCTTGGAGATGAGACTGGGGTGCTGGTCCAGGCAGATGACCGATTCGCCCAGTTCACGGATCTCTCGCAGGAGGATGTCCGTTACGGCCTCCTCGCCGGTGACCTCCTGCTTCTTCCTCAGAAGGATGTGGTGGGCCTCCTCGATGACGATCGCGTGCTTGAAGTCCTCACGCTGCTCCTGGGCCATGCGGTAATGGTGAACCCACAGAAGAAACGACTCGATCAAGAAAATCTTGTCGGCATTCGTAAGGGCGTCCAGTTCCAAGATAACGCGGCGGTCCAGGAGTTTGGCCACATCGAATGGGCTCGGGCTGTTGAGCACGACGCCCATCTCGCCGAAGCAGAGCACCTCGACGGCTCGCATGGCTGATTCCATCCAGCCTGATTCTCGACCCTTGGCCTTGTAAGCCAAAAGCCAGTTACGAACGTCGGCCATGGTCGGGTAGTAATTCGGCTGCCCGGTGTAGAGGCCCGCCTGCCTGTAGAGATGATCGATGGCCCGCATCAAGAGAACGGTGACCCCTTCCCCCAGGAAATACGCATGGCACATGATCTCAATGAG
>JAPLGR010000722.1 GCA_026390045.1 Chloroflexota bacterium
GCTGGCCGCAGAGGCATCCACGTAGATGACGCCCTTGCGCTCGAAGATCCAACTCACCGAACCATCCGTGCCGAGCTTGCCTCCCGCCCGGTCGAAGATGTACCGGATGTCCGCGGCAGAGCGGTTCTTGTTGTCAGTGAGCACCATCACGTAGACGGCTACTCCGTTCGGCCCGTACCCCTCGTAGGTCAGATGCATGTAGGTGGCGGCGTCGGCGCCCTCGCCCGAGCCTTTCTTGACAGCCCTGTCGATGTTGTCGTTGGGCATGTTCACGTCTTTGGCCTTCTGGATGGCTGTGGCCAGCGTAGCGTTGTGCGCCGGGTCCCCACCCCCCTCCTTGGCCGCCACGATGATGGCGCGTGAGAGCTTGCCGAACATCTGTCCGCGCTTGGCGTCCACGGCCGCCTTCTTGTGCTTGATGCCAGCCCACTTGGAATGCCCCGACATATCAACAACCTCCCGAGTCTAAGCCCCGACGGAAGCGGCCGCCAACTTCGCCTCCGACTCCTTTTCGACCATGTCCAGGAAGAAACGGTGGATGCGACGATCCTCCGTCAATTCCGGATGAAAGGCCAGCCCTAAGAGGTGCCCCTGGAACACACCCACGATGTGACCTTCCCAGGTAGCCACCACCTCAACATCCGGCCCCACCTCCTCCACCCAGGGGGCGCGGATGAACACCCCGGGAAAGGAGAACTCCATATCCGTCCCGGGGAGGCTGAGCTCCACTGGGCTTTCGAACGAGTGCACCTGACGCCCGAACGCGTTCCGGCGCACCACGACGTCCATCGCGCCCAAGAGAGGCTGCTCGTCACCCGTCGTCCGCCGAGCGAGCAGGATGAGCCCGGCACACGTGCCCAGCACGGGCCGCTCGGCCACGAAGCGTCGCAAGGGCTCGGTGAGCCGGTAGATCTCCATGAGCTTGCCGACCGTGGTACTCTCCCCGCCGGGGATGACCAGCGCGTCCAGGTCGTCCAGTTCCGCCGGCAGCCGTACTTCCACCGCGTCTGCGCCCAGTTCACTGAGCGCATGCACATGCTCCCGAAAAGCCCCCTGCAGGGCCAGCACCCCTATACGTGTCATCCGCAGTCCGCTCTCGCGCCTGCCCGCCAGATCCCGGCTACCAGCCGCGGTGTTGGATGAGGTTCTCCTTGGCTATGGACCCGATCTCCAGTCCGGGCATGGCCTCCCTCAGGCCCCGTGAGACTTCGGCCAGGATCTTTGCGTCCCGGAAGTGAGTGGTAGCCTTGACGATAGCGAGCGCTCGCCCTGCCGGGTCCTGGCTCTTGAAGATGCCTGACCCCACAAAGACGCCCTCTGCGCCCAGCTGCATCATGAGCGCGGCGTCGGCCGGAGTGGCGATGCCACCCGCCGAGAAGTTGACAACGGGCAGCTTGCCGTTCTTGGCAACCCAGGCGACCAGTTCGAACGGAGCACCCAGTTCTTTGGCTGCCCCGTACAACTCGTCCTCGTTCAAGCTGGTGAGATGACGGATCTGCCCCAGGATGGTGCGCATGTGGCGGACCGCCTCCACCACGTTGCCTGTGCCGGCCTCGCCCTTGGTGCGGATCATGGCCGCGCCCTCGTTGATGCGCCGGAGCGCTTCACATAGATTGAGGGCCCCGCACACAAAGGGCACAGCGAACTTCCACTTGTCCACGTGGTTGG
>JAPLGR010000528.1 GCA_026390045.1 Chloroflexota bacterium
CCGCACGCAGGATGCCGCGCTGTGGATCGCTCAGGCTGCGCACGACATCACAGACGGTAGGGATCTCGTCCTTGGAGATCCACAGCAGGTGCTCACCAACCGCAATGGCCCGGTGTGTGACCTGCGGCTCCCCGAGCAGAAGCGATCGGGCAACCGACACACGCGACCAGGCAATGAAGTGTCTCGGGCTGACCGGTACGCCCTTGGCCTCAAGCTGCATCTTGATGCGCACCATGCGCTTGCGCACCTGGGGCGGGATCTCACCGGCCCTCAGTTCAACCAAACCCTGGACGAGCATGATCTCCTGAGGGTCCAGGCGGGTCTGGATCGGAACGGTGCCGTGGGGACTGGTCAGGAGCGCTTCCCAGTCCTCTTCGCGCGTGGGGTAGTCCACCACCTTGCGGATGATCAGGCGGTCCCAGAAGGCATTCTCGATCCGGTCATCGACTAACTCATTGCTGGCGGAGATGCCGAGGAGCAGCGGCAACTGGTGGATCGCGTCTGGCTCCGCAAGTACATGTTCCTCCAAGGCGTCCAGCAGCATCTGCTGGACCGGGCCCGACCCTTTGAAGACCTCGTCGATTGCGACAACCGATGCAGTGGCGGCGCCGGACAACTTGCGGCCCCAGGTCCCCTGCTGCACCTTGGCCGGATCGAGCGGGCCGAACAAGTCATTCTGGCTGGTGTCCGGGGTGAGGTTGCGGCGGAAGAACCTGCCCCCCACCCCCTTGGCCAGGAGCCGGGCGAGGGTGGACTTGGCTGCACCGGGCAGGCTGAGAAAGAACACCGTATCACCTGAGAGCAACGCCGTCAGGACGAGATCGACTTCCTCGTCCATGGCCACCAGCTGCCCCTTGATCTCCCTCCCGAGCTGACGGACCTGATCGAGCAGGGCCTCGACGTCAATCGGGATTGCCCCTGGTGGCGAAGTGGGCAGCAGGGCCACACGCTCATGTGCAAGTAGACGTTCAGGAACTATTCCATTTGCACCATCGATGTCCTGCACAAGCACAAGCGCCTTCTGGTTGATGTCAATCGTCTTCATCTTCGTCTCCTGGAATGGACCGTGCCCTGGCGACGCCAGGGCACAGATGCAGACCGTCCCACCCTTTGGGGAGGCGTTGAGCTCAGGTCAACGGGGGGATTGTTCAAGATCTACGGGGATTGCAGATCGGAGTCCGCGAGGCCGCCGTGCCTACCCCTCCGGTTGATCGTGGTCGTGCTCCAGCAGGCGGACGTCCTCCAGATCCACCTCGCGGTCGACGGCTCGTTTCGAGGCAATGAGGTCTTTGCGGGAGGCCACGAAGAACTTCTGGCCGTGATACTCCATTACTTCCCGGTTCTGCCAGGCCTCATCGAAGTGGATGCCGGGCGTGCGTGTCTGAATGTCGATCCGGACGTAGTCCTCAAAGACACTGAGCTCATGGTTCAGTAAGCCTTGGACTGAGGTGAGCGACGCCGAGCCCAGCCCGGCCTCGTGCAAGGCTTTCAGCAGCCGGGCCGCATTGTCCGAGTAGCCTGGACCAGGATCTCGAGGTCAAACGTCGCCCGCGGGACACCGTGGAGGACTGCGGCAATGCCGCCAATCACAAGGTAGCGGACCTCATTCTTTTCTAAGGACGCGAACACTCCGTGAAGTCGGTTGAGCATTTCGCTGCTCCCCAACGCGGGGATTGTTCTCAAGGATGAGGTCGGTGTAGGCACACAGGAGCTCCATCCTCTCGGCCACCGACAGGGATTGGAACCAGCGTGCTTTTGCCTCGCTCGTCTCGGCT
>JAPLGR010000639.1 GCA_026390045.1 Chloroflexota bacterium
TGGGCAATCGGATGCGCCGGGTCATCGGGCGGCGATTCGCCAAGATACGCTGCCAAGTCCGCCGTCGCGAAGGAAGTCAGATTCCAGGGCCTGATCTGCGCCGTTCTGCTCCCACCAGCGTACAGGTTCAGGATGACTGTCTCCAGCGCCTGCGCATCAATCCCCGGCACAGTCGCACAGGTCGTGCAGGTCTTTGCCCGACGCGTGTCGGTGAACAGCACCATCCGTTCCTCAAGCTGCGGCCCTTTGCCGAGCCGCGCACGTGCTTCCTCAAGGTCAGGGCTCACCAGCGTCGCGGCAGAGCGCGCCACACGGAACGCGACATCGCTGGCCTGGGGGCTTCTCTCGGCATCCGCCGAGGCCGTCGCTTCAATGGTGCCCCCAAACGAGCCACCGTACAGCCGCAACTTGAACATCAGCACCCGCGTCGCCGCCTCGTCCACACGTTGTGCGAACACCGGGTCATCCTGGTAGCGCTGCTCAAAGTACTCGAGTGTTCCCTGGATGGTCGTCATCTCATCCGGATCGGAACTCGACCGGAAATCCTCCAGAAGCAACAAATCATTGCCGGCGAGGAAGGCGTCCCGGGCGACGGACTGCGCAGGGAAACTCGTCTCTGAGGGATCCAGGAAGCGGCGGATCGCCTTCGAGCCGAGCGAGTCACTGACCATCAGCCCTCCGCCGTCGCGCCACGACGCGAACGGCTCCGCCGAGGTCAGTTGCTCGAATGCTTCGGCGTCCAGGCTCACGGGCTGGGTTGTGTCGCGGATATTCCCCTGCAGCCCCTGGAAACGGATATGCGCCGTCAGCATCCCATCGGCCGCGGCCGCACTCTCGCCCGGAGCCGAGGCGGCGACGGTGGCAAACGGCTGCAGCTCGAATCCTTGCAGCTGGTCCAGCGTCCGCCGGACCGTGGCAACGTCCTCCGCTGCGGCCCGGTCGCTTGCGCCAAGGCCAGGGAAGTGCGTGACGATCACGCCGACGCGGCCGCTCGATCCAGCATGGATCCCCTGCACGACAGCCTGCCCCAACACGCCGGTCCAGTATGGATCCCCGCCGAACGAACCCACGCCAAGATCGCTAGGTCCGCCCAGCCGGGGGTCACCCAGGACGTCGAGCGACGGGCCGATCAGCAGATTGACACCCAACTGCTGGAAGTGGCTGCCCAGCTCCGACCCCACTTCACGCGCAAGCTCAGGATCCCAAGTGGCACCGATCGCCATCTGTGACGGCACCTCCGGGTAGTCCCGCAGGCTCTGGGACCACGGGGTGCCATCGCCGTCAACCTTGACGGCTACCAGCAGCGGCACGCTCAGCGTGTTCTCGCCTGTCTCCGGCTCGGCATCCGACGACGGAAGCCTTGCAGCACCCTGCAGCATCGCAATCAACGCCTGCATTGATCCAGCCGCATCAGAATGCAGGGGAAAGTTGCCGTTGTCGGGTGACAGCAACACACCTGAGATCGAGCCCGCTCTGACCAACTCCAGCAGCGGCGACTCCGGATCCATGCTTGTGCCATCAAGTGTCACGAGGAACAGCTGACCCACCCTCTGCGCCGGGGTCAGCTCATTGAGAAGCTCGGTTGCGTCGACTCGGGTGGCGGAGGATGGCCTGCCAGACCAGCCCGTTGTGGTCAAGGCCAACACGGCCAGCATCATGCGAAGGAATCGAACGCGCCTCACGCTCCCAGTATACTCTGCGGCTCAGGAAGCCAGGGGCCGCTGGCGAGACTCCGCGGCAATCATCCCGGCCAGCGCCTGCCGCCGCTCTGGACCGCTCAGGAACTCGAGCCGCCGGATTCCCAACGGGTCGATCACTTCGGTCAGCAGCCGCAGTTCTTCCGCCGAAGGCGGCGGCGTCGTGCTCAATCCATCAGCCACGCGAATCTGGAAACCGGTCCTGGACTGAACCTGCGCCTCCGTGACACCCGGATGAAGGTGGGTCAGCCTTATCCTCCCGCCTTCAAAGTCGAACTGCCCGAGATCTGAGACCAGGTAGCACGGGCCGCGGCCGCGCAGCCTGTGCGGATCGTGGCCCAACCCCGAGCGGAAGTCCAACTCTTCCACAAACGTAACGCGCGAGTGACGCGGGACATACAGGAAGATCTCGCTTGAGAGCGGCGTCACGTCCGGGATGCCCCCGCTTCCCGGCAGCCGCATTCTCGGGCGGCGGTAGTCAGACCCGAACGCGATGTTGTTGAAGTTGCCGGCTGGATCGACCTGCCCTGGGCGGAAGAACTCCTTCGGCCGCACCCGTGGCAGCAGGTCCACCGTGGCGGAGACGAATCCATACGACACGACCGACCGGTCCAGCCAGAGGGATTCGACACTCGCCAGGCCCAGCGGGCCGCCTTCCTGACACAGGCTCTGACCAATCGCGGACGCAAAGCACACGTTCGGCGCATGTGTCATCCACGCCAGGAGGTAGCCAGCCGCGACCAGCGGGGTTGCCAGCCCCTGGGCAAGGGCCTCGCCGTCAACCACCTGACGCGAGATGCACACGCACATCAGGTCGGCCGACGACACGCCGCCGACACGCTCACGCTCCGCCATCAAGCGTGACCTCCTGCCACAAACGCGGATCGACGTTTCCACCGCTGACCACGGCCAGCCGAGCCCCCGATGACTGCCGCAAGCATGCGGCGATTGCGACTGCGGCCGAAGGCTCGGAGATGATCTTTCGGGACGAGGCCCATTTCATCGCTGCCCGAATCTCAGACTCCGATACCAGGACCATGTCATCGACAAACCGATTCACCAGAGACAAGGTGATCGAGCCCTCCTCAACCGGCCCCGAGAGCCCGTCGGCTAGCGTTGGACTCTCCACGACGCCTGCCATGGAGCCCGCGTGGAAGTAGCTGTGGAGATACGGTGAGTTTTCGGGCAGGACGCCTATGACGCGGACGCTGGGCCGGAAGGTATCGAGGGCGGCGCCGATCCCAGCCGCGAGGCCTCCCCCGCCTACCGGGACATACACCTCTGCCTGGCCGCCCAACTGAGCGTCACCCCATTGCCTCTCAATCTCCAGCCCCACCGTCCCCTGGCCTGCGATGACCTCAGGGTCATTGTAGGGGGAGATCCAGACTCCTCCGCTTTCCGACGCCAGTCTCTCCCCCTCCAGCTCGGCCGCCGCATACCCGCCCGGGACCGTGCGCACATCCGCACCCAGTGACCGAATCCCTTCGACCTTGCACTCGATTGCATCGGACGGCACCACGATCGTCGCCCGCGCGCCAAGAAGCCGGGCGGCAAACGCGACCCCCTGCCCGTGGTTGCCAGCCGAGGCGGCCACGAGTCCCCTGCCCAATTCGGCTGGAGTGAGCTGCAGGCAACGGTTCAGCGCGCCACGGAGCTTGAAGGAGCCCGTCAGCTGCTCGTTCTCGCACTTGAGCCAGATTCCGGTTGGCGGATCGTGGATGAGAGGAGTGTGCCGGACATGGGCGCTCAGCCGTAAGCCGGCCTGCTCCACGAGCGATCGGTCAACGCCCGGCAGAGACATCCTGCACGGCCTGCCGCGCCATGTCGGGGGCATCGGTGATCAGACCATCCGCCCCCAGCAGGAGCAGTTCGCGCATTCGATCGGCGTCGTTCACCGTCCAGACATTGACGCGCCGTCCGCGCGCGTGCTCGGCGGCAATCGTGTGGCGGTCCGTCATCGGCTCGTGGGGGTGATAGGCTTCGAATGGCGTGAGGCGCCGGACAGCGAACTGCATCCATTCCTTCTCGCCCGCCCACAGGAGCAATGCTCGCGGGATCTCCGGCGCAAGCCGACGCGCCATTCGCAGGCCAAACGGGACGAACGAGGAGAGAAGCACGCGGCGCTCGAGCCCGTGGTGGCGCACAATCCGCACCACGGCTTCAACCAGGGGTCGATCAAAGACCTTCTCGTAGTCCTTCAGTTCAACGTTGATCAGCAGCCGCCGGCCGACTTCTTCAAACACCTCGTCCAGGATGGGGATTCGTTCGGCGGCGAATGCCGCGCCGAACTTCGCACCCGCGTCCAGGGACTTGAGCTCGGTGAGGCTCCGCTCCGATACGTATCCTGTGCCGATGGGCAATCACCAGTGGGCCGGGACACCACCAGTCCGAAGCAGGATGGCTAGAGCTCAACGAAGTACGCTTCCGCCGCCCGGTCGAGCAGGTCCTTGGTCATCGCCGGCTCAACGTTCAGGTAGCGCGAGATGTCCAGGATCTGATCACACATGTCGCGGGGATGGGAGGCGCGCAGCTTGCGATTGCGCTTGATGTACCACTCCTGGATCATGTAGGCGAGCCCGCGATCGGAGTAGGCAACGCCCTTCGCCTCAGCCACGCGCTTGAAGATGCCGCGGAAGTCCTCGTACGACGGATCGCCGACCTCGATCTTGTGGCGGAGGCGGCGCAGAAAGGCCTCATCCACCAGGTCGCGCGGAGGCAGGTTCGTCGAGAAGACAACCATGACGTCGAAGGGCACTTCAATCTTACGTCCGGTGTGGAGCGTCAGGTAGTCGATGCGGTTCTCCAGAGGCACGATCCAGCGGTTCAACAGGTCGCGCGGTCGAACCTGCTGGCGGCCGAAGTCGTCGATCAAGAAGACACCGCCGTTGGCCTTGACCTGGAACGGCGCCTCGTAGAACTTGTTCACGTCATCAAACACGAGGTCGAGCCCAGCCATCACCAGCTCGCCGCCCACGACCACAAAGGGACGCTTGATCTTCACCCAGCGCGGATCTCGCTTGGCGCCGGGCCTAAGCCCGCCGGTGCCGGTGGGCGAGACGTCCTCGTCGGCCGCCAGCACATGGTTCACGGAGTCGTACAGCTTGACCACCTGGCCATCGAGGTCGATGGCAAAGGGGATGAACATGTCCTCCTGCAGGATCATTGCACCGATGGCGCGGGCGATCGACGTCTTGCCGTTGCCGGGAGGGCCATAGAGGAACAGGGACGTGCCCGAGTTGACAGCAGGGCCGATTCGATTGAACGTCTTCTCGGAGAGTATCAGGTCCGCGAGGGCTTGCCGCATCAGGCGGGGGTGGACGGTCGGCCGGCCGCGGCTCTGGCGCCGGATGGAATCGTTGTACACGGCGATGGGGACAGGCGCCGGCCCGGCATACTGGCTGCGCTCGAGCGCCTCACGCGCCCGGGCAATGCCCGCGCCCGTGATGGCATACTGGTACGAACCTTCCCCGAAGCCGACCTGGGTCTTCACCTCAACGTACTTCTCGCGCTTGAGGGCTTCGAGCAGCTGGTCCACCATCCCGGCAAAGGGGAGAGTCATCGCCTCTGCCACCTTGAAGCCCGTCTGGTAGCCCCGGAAATAAAGGATCTTGAGGGCCAGGTCCTGCAGCCACAGCTCGGACAGACCGGTGTCTTCCACGCGGCTGATCGGTGGTGGCACGAAACGCAGATTGGAGGTGGTCGGCCCGTCTGCAGCGAACGTGCCTCGGCCGGGCGTGCGTGGCAGTGACATGCTTCCCTCCCGTGCCCTCGAGCGCCAGCGGCTGCCCGCTCGGACGCGTGATGGGCCTGTGCGCAGAACCCATCCGGGTCACGACGGCGCGGATTATACCTTCACCGGCGCGACGGGCAAGCGCCGCTTGCAGCCTCCGGAGGCCTACGCTACAATGCCGGCCATGAGCCTGTCCGTCGTCATGCCCGTCTACAACGAGAAGGCCACCGTCGAGACGATCCTGGAGCGCGTCGAAGGCTCCGGCCTCGCAACCGAGATCATCCTCGTCGACGACGGTTCAACTGATGGCACACGGGATGTCCTGCACGAGATCGCGCTTCGGCATCCCACGCTGAAGCTCCTGCTGCATGATCGCAACCGCGGCAAGGGCGCTGCCATCCAGACCGGGATCAAGGCTGCCACCCAGGACCTGGTGCTGATCCAGGATGCTGACCTCGAGTACGATCCCCGCGATTACCCCGCCCTGCTGGCGCCGATCCAGGAGGGCAAGGCTGAAGTTGTATTCGGGTCGCGCTTCCTCGGCGGGCCGCGCCGCACCACCATGTTCTGGCATATGGTCGCCAACCAGATGCTGACGTTCATGACCAACATCCTGTACAACAGCATCCTGTCGGACATGGGGACCGGCTACAAGCTCTTCCGCCGCGAGATCATCCAGTCGATCCCACTGCGCTGCAAGCGATTCGACTTCGAACCGGAGATCACTGCCAAGCTCCTCAAGCGGCGGATCCGCATCTTCGAAGTACCGATAACCTTCAATCCGCGCGAGTACGAGGAGGGCAAGAAGATCGGGCTGAAGGACGCGTTTGCCGCGGTCTGGACCCTGCTCAAGTACCGCTTCGTCGACTAGGTCCCCGACTGCAGGTCCACCAGGTTGAGCTGCTTACTCTCATAGTCGCGGTAGGTGTTGCGTTCCAGCCGGAAGGCAACATCCACGCGTCCGGAGAGACCTGCAGCCAAGCCGCCCATTCCAAAGCCAATCGCGTCGAGCGGCGGCCCCTGCCGATCCGAGCCCAACAGCAGCTTGAGGTGCTTTCCGCCCGCGCCCACAGCCCTCGCCGAGAGCACCTGCAGCCCCCTCACCCCGAACAGCGG
>JAPLGR010000550.1 GCA_026390045.1 Chloroflexota bacterium
GGGCCGGGAAGTGTCCGCCACATGCAGTTCGCAGATTCCAGCTGCAGGGGAATCAGTCGTCGGGCGGCTCTGCCAGAGGCTCACGCTGCGGCTCTGTGTGGGCTCGAAGCGTGATTGCAGGCCTCCCCTCAGGGGAAATGCGACATCGCGGCCCGGCACGCTGGAAACCATCCCGTAGGCGCAGCAGTGCCGACGCATCTTGTTCGGCAGGAGCGACTGCTATAATCCCGCTGACATGACGTTCTCCCAGGCTGCCACAGTTCTTGTCCTCGCAGGCTCGGCGGTCGTGTTCTTCTGCACCACCGCGATTCTTCCCGCGACGTGGTCTACTCCAAGCCGGTGGGGTCTCCGGCTCGCGATTGCAGTACTGATGGCCGCGATTGGGATTCTGGAGGTTCCGCTCGTCGGATTGCCTTTCTGGTCGAGGGATTTCTCCCTGACCTGGCTCTCCATGGTCGTGGCCCTTGGGTTTGTTGGCGCACTTCTCCCGCGCTTTCTGCCGCTGGCTCTGGGCCGCCGGATCCCGCACCAGGTGATGGACGGCCGTCGCGGCAGTGATGCCGCGCCACCGTCGGGGATGGCAATCGCCACAGAACGCGGCAACCCGGCGGGCTCGGCATCACCGGCCCGGAATCGCCTCCTGCCGGTGCTCCTGGCGATCGCCATCGTGACCATCTCGTTGATCCTCTACGTGATCTCCGCAGAGCAGAATCTGATTCGCGTGAACACCGACCTGGCGACAAGCGACCAGCGGGCCTACCTTAGCTACGCCGCCAGGATGCAGGACTCCGGCTTCGCCCACATCGGGGATCGCAACCGCATGCCGGTATTCCCGTTCCTCTTGGCGCTGACGATCGAGCGCGGTGGACCCAACGAGGCCACCTTCCGGCAAGCCAAGACGGTCAATCTCGTCCTTTCGATCGTTCTGCTCGTGGGGTGCGGCATGATCCTGAGGAGGTACTTCGATCTGCGATGGGCAATCCTCCTCACGGAAATCGCGGCGTGGTCACTCTTCGTCTTCAAGGCGCCCTACGTACAGGCTGAGTTGCTCTACTACGCCCTCACCTTCGGCCTGGTCGTCATGGCGCTGGAACTTCTCGTGCGGCCAAGCGCGGCAATGGCTATTGCCCTCGGCATCGTTGCGGGTCTGGCGCACCTGACCAAGGCCTCGGTCCTGCCCGGCTTGGTCCTGCTCCTGGCAGCCTTGCTCGTTCAGGGTCTCCTGAAGAGGGCTCAGGCGGTGCGAGTCACTTCTGCAGCCAGCCCGCCGCGGGGGATCTGGGCATCCTCTCTCCGCTACCCGTTCCTGATCGCGTGCTTCTTCCTTCTGACCATCTTCCCCTACATCAAGAACAGCTGGTACCGGTTTGGGCATTTGTTCTACAACGTCAATTCCACGTTCTACATGTGGTACGACTCCTGGGACGAGGCCAAGCCGGGCACGAGAGCTCACGGTGACAGGGTGGGATGGCCCGATATGCCCGCTGAGGAGATCCCGGGCCCGGGCAAGTATCTTCGAGAGCATTCCCTGGCCCAAATGGCTGATCGCGTCCTCTCGAACGCACAAGACACGCTGGCCGTCGCCGCCGGGTCCTACGGTTACTTCAAGTATGCGCTCCTCTTTTCGCTGGCTCTCCTCGTGGCGGTGGTCCTCAACCCGGACCGAGCCAATGCGATATGGCGCACCTATCCAGAGCTGGTGCTCTACATCCTTGCCTTCTTCGCGGCCCATGCAGTCCTGGACTCGTGGTTCCGACCCCTCCTGGATCACGGCAACCGCCTGGTGTTGGCGCTCTACCTGCCATTCCTATTCATCGGCGCCCGCGCCGTCCACTCCCTTGTTTCGGACGGATACGTCGAATTCCGGGGATCTAGACTCCGCGTCACTGACGCACTGTTCCTAGGTCTCACGGTTCTAGTGCTTTCCGATGTCTGGGCAGTCCTCGTCGATCGCAGTCTGCACATGTACGGCGGCCACTAGGCGGGCAGCTGCCACCATCCTCCCCACGCCGAGTCGTATCTCAGTCCCTTCCCCAGGCTCACAGGGACAAGGCCTATCCCGTGCTTGCCGGGGACTTTGGATTGATCCAGTAGGTCCCCCCGTCGGCAGCCTGCTGACACACCTCTAGACCACCCCCGCCCCGCGGGACCTGTGGGACGATCCCCGTCACGACGTTTGGGACGAACGGCCTCCGGCCGACCCGGCAGACTAAGCCTCGGCTCGACCTTGCCCGGTCCACCGGCCGGCTGCACAATCCTGCCGAATCCGCGGATCCCCCTGGGCGGCAGAGCTTGAGACTGTTGGCCAGCGTGGCCCAGACGGGGAGCTCGCTGAAGGCCCATCACCACATGGAAGGGGTCCGTCCGTGTCCGTCTTGAACAAGATCGCCTTCTTCCAGAATCGCCGGGATGAAGTCCCCAATCAGCAACTGGCGAAGGAACTCGCCCAGACCAAGGACAAGAAGGGCATCCAGGAAATCGCCAAGAACCTGTGGAGCGAGAATCCGGATGTTCAGGGCGATTGCATCAAGGTGCTCTACGAGATCGGCTACCTCGATCCGAAGCTGATCGCAGGGTATGTGGACGACTTCCTGAAGCTCCTGCACAGCAAGAACAACCGTCTGGTCTGGGGAGGCATGACCGCGCTCTCGACCATCGCGGGTCTCAGGGCGAAGGAGATCTATCCGCGTCGCGCGGAGATCATGAGGGCGATGGACAAGGGGTCGGTCATCACACAGGACGGCGGCGTTCAGACCCTGGCGCTGATCGCGTCCGCGGGACGCGCCATACCAGAGGCCCATCTTCCCCTACTTGCTCAGGCACCTGGAAACGTGCCGACCCAAAGACGTGGCGCAACACTCAGAGAAGACACTGGTTGCCGTCACGGCCGGGAACAAAGGGGAATTCGTCAAGGTGCTGGAGCAGCGCCTGAGCCACCTGACAAGTTCACAAGCCGCACGGGTCAGGCGCGTCATCAAGGCCGCCGAGGCACGGTGAGCATGAGCGACCGTGCCTGGGGATCAACGCGGCCTGACACCTCGTTCATGCCCTGGCGCATCAATCACGGCCACCGCGCGGGGCCGAGGGCGATATCCCGACGCAAGAGCAGGGACTGACGAGCAGGCTGAGCGTGGGCGCGCCAGGCCCCGAGAGCCTGTGAAGCGAAGGAGATGATGCCCGGCCAGCGCCTCGGTAGCGAATCGCATCCCTCTGCACTACCATCTCCACAGGTCAACGCGTGCAGCAAACGAATCAAGGAAGCCATGGCCAAGAACAGTCACCCAGACCCTTCTCTTGAGGTCCGCATCGAGCTTGCCGAGATAGCCCGCCGCATGTTCGACCGGAAGCTCCTCGACATGGCGGGGGGCAATCTCAGCGCACGCTGCGGGGAGAACATCGTCATCTCCCCCCGGTATGCCGGCAGCAAAAAGCACTGGCAATTGAAGCCGGAGGACTTCATCGAAGGCCGGATCGATAGCGACGACCTTCTGGAAGATCCCCGCTTCTCCCGGGAAGGGAAGGCCCACCTGGCCATCTACCGCACCCTGCCCATCGTCAACGGGGTCATTCATGCCCACGCGTTTCACGTGCTGCCGTTTGCCGCGCAGGGGAAGCCGATCCCGCCGGTGCTGGAGGGGACGCAGAAGTTCGGCACCGTGCCGGTGGCCCCATACGCCCCCACACAATCCGCCGAACTGGCCGCCAATGCCGTCCAGTTGCTCAAGGTACAGGAGGGTGCCCTCCGTGCGCAGGCCGCGGCGGTCATCCTGCCAACCCACGGCATTCTGATTGCCGGCAAGGATATCTGGGCGGCTGCCGACGCCCTCGAGCAGATCGACTGGAATGCCTGGTGCCTGATTGCCGGGAAGCTGCTGGACTGACGCGATGCTCCCGACCGTGACGCCATCGCCGCGCTGTATTGCGCGCTCTTCATCCAGCGCTCCGACATGACTCTGCCCGGGGCCCGCCTGGCCCGCCGCTGAGCTGCAGAGTGTGCAAGATGGAGGGGCCCATGGCTGAGGAATACCGCATCGCATGCACCGACAGCCCTGAAGACGCCGACTTCACGGTGATCGGGCTGGGCATCCGGAGCTACAACGAACAGCAAGCCGGGGTGGACGGGCATCGGCGCCTATGTCTCTTCCTTCACGCTCCCGATGACACGGTTGTGGGCGGGCTCACAGGATCGACGTACTTCAACTGGTTCTCCATTGACCTGCTCT
>JAPLGR010000338.1 GCA_026390045.1 Chloroflexota bacterium
ATCGATGACGGCGCCTCGCGCCTGGTCATGTCCGCCATCGCCGCCTGCCTGCCCGAACGCCTGAGGGGATCCTATGGCTGAGCAAACCGCACCGCCCCGCGCCCGACCGTTCGACCTGTTCGCCGTCAATGCCTATTGGCCCGGGCTGTCGTTCATGTGGAACAGCCTGCACTTGCTCATCCTACCGGCGGTGCTCCTCGGCTTCGTCGACAACGCGCGCAAGAACACCGCCCTGGGTATGCTGACCTTCGTCGGGCTGATCATCGCCCTGCTCGTTCAACCCCTATCCGGCGCGCTCAGCGACGCCTGGCCATCCCGCTACGGCCGGCGCCGCCCGCTGCTCATCCTGGGCACGCTGGCCGACCTCATCTTCCTGTACCTGATCGCCACCGCCAGCAACCTGGGAACGCTGGCCGTCGGCTACATCGGCCTGCAGTTCACATCGAACATCGCGCATGGCCCGGCCCAGGGCCTGATGCACGACCGCGTCCCGCTCAGCCAGATGGGTGTGGCCTCCGGCGTCAAGAACTTCCTCGACATGGCAGGCATGGTGATCTCGGCCCTCGTGGTGGGGCGCATGATCACCTCCGAGAATCCAAATCCGGTCCCTGCCATCTCCGTTGTAGCTGCCTTGATGGTCGTCGGACTGCTGGTCACTGTCTTCGGCGTGCGCGAGGCTGCCTCGAATTCCCGCGGCGTCGACTTCAAGGCCGGCGTGCGGCAGGTCTTCCACATCGACCTGCGGGCCAACACAAACTACTGGCGGCTGGTCTGGTCCCGCTTCCTGTTCCTGTTCGGCGTGTACGGCATCCAGGCCTTCGCCCAGTACTTTGTGAGCGACAAGCTGCAGCCCGAGAACGCGGTGAAGCTGACCGGGGACCTGATGGCGGCGATCGTGCTCTCGCTGCTCGCCTTCTCCATCCTGGCCGGCTACCTTGCCGATCGAGTCGGGCGCAAGCCGCTGCACGTTGTGGCCGCCATCCTGGTTGCTATCGGCAGCCTGCTGATGATGACCGCCGCGACGCCGACGGCGGTGCTGGTCTTCGGGTCGATCGTCGGAGCGGGGATCGGATTGTTCATCACCGCCAACTGGGCGCTGGCCAACGATCTGGCGCCGGCGGGGGAAGCCGGCAAGTTCCTCGGGCTGACCAACCTGGCGACGGCCGGCGCCAGTGCTGCCAGCCGGCTCGCCGGGCCCGGCATCGACGCGCTGAATGCATGGCGGCCGGGAGCGTTCCTCGGGTATGCTGCGCTCTTCTCGGTGGGAGCAGCGCTCGCCCTGCTAAGCCTGATCGCCCTCCGCCGCGTGCCCGATCGCAAGCACGCCCCAGCTGCACAACCTGCCGCTTGAGGTGACCATGTCGTCTGCCCTGGTCGAATGCATTGCCAACTTCTCCGAAGGCCGCAGGCTGCCGGTGATCGACGCCATCCAGCAGGCCATCGCCGGCGTGCCCGGCGTGTTCGTTCTCGACAGGCACTCGGACGCCGATCACAACCGCACGGTGATGACCTTTGCCGGTCCGCCCGAAGCCGCCGCCGAGGCGGCCTTCGCCGCCATCCGCAAGGCCGCCGAGTTGATCGACCTGGATCAGCACACCGGCCAGCACCCGCGCATTGGCGCCACCGACGTCGTGCCGTTCGTGCCCTTGTCCGGATGCACGATGGAGGATTGTGTGGCGCTGGCGCGCAGGCTAGGTGAGCGCGTCGCCGGCGAACTCGGCATTCCGGTCTACTTCTACGAGGCTGCCGCCACCCGCCCCGAGCGCACCAACCTGGAGAACCTGCGCCGCGGCCAGTATGAGGGTCTCAAGTCGGCCATCGAGAGCGATCCCGATCGCGCGCCCGACGTCGGGCCCAGGCGGCTGGGCAAGGCGGGCGCAACGGTCATCGGCGCCCGCGCCCCGCTGATCGCCTACAACATCTACCTGACGACCAACGACGTCGCCATCGCCAAGAAGATCGCCGCCGCCATCCGCCAATCCTCGGGCGGCCT
>JAPLGR010000276.1 GCA_026390045.1 Chloroflexota bacterium
GCGATAAGGACCTGCCCTGGCGAGACTGGGCGGATCTCGTCACCCGGCGCGTCGATCACCTGATCCTGTTTGGCGAGGCTGCATCCAAGATCGCCGCTGCCCTCGCCGAATTCTCTGGCCGTGACCGTCCGCTGACCACCGATGTGCGCGGCGGTCTTGTGGAGGCCGTGCAGGCTGCCGCCGAACGCGCTGGGCGCGGGGACGTCGTGCTCCTTTCCCCGGGCGGCACATCCTTCGACGAGTTCGCGGACTTCGCTGCACGCGGCGAACGGTTCCGGGAACTGGTGAATACCCTGTGACCGCCAACGCGTTCACCCCTCCGGTCTCGCAGCCGCTCGGCACCCGGCACTCGCGCTGGCTCGGGTTCGACCCGTGGCTCGTGCTGCTCATTGTCGGCATGATCGCCTTCGGGCTGGTGATGGTCTATTCCGCCAGCTGGGATGTCTCTTGGCGCCTGTACCTGGATTCAAACGCCATCTTCTTCAAGCAGCTTCAGAACCTCGGCTTCGCGCTCGTGGTCATGCTGATCGCTGCCTCTGTGCCCCTCCACTGGCTGCGCAAGCTGGCTGTTCCGATCATGGCCGTGGCCATCATCGGTCTGCTGCTCTCGCTTCTGCTCAGTGTGGGTGGGGGACCGCGGCGGGCCATCCTCGGTGGTTCGGTCCAGCCTTCCGAGATGGCCACGCTGGCTCTGATCATCTACCTCGCCGTGTGGATGGAGTCGAAGGGGGATCGTCTCTCTGAATGGGGCTACGGCTTCCTGCCGCTGATGATGATCCTGGGCATTGTCGACGGGCTGGTCCTGCTGCAGCCGGATCTGAGCGTTGTGCTCACGGCGGCCCTGGTTGCCCTGGTGATGTTCTATCTGGCCGGCGCCAAGACGGCGCAGTCGCTGGTGATCACGATGGGCGGAGGCGTGGTCGGCTACATCCTCGTCCGGCTGACCAACACCGGCCGGGCGCGCTGGGATCAGTTCACCGCTGGGCTGATCGATGTGGATGAGGCCTCCTACCACGTGCAGCACTCGCTGCAGGCGCTGTATTCCGGAGGGGTCTTCGGACGGGGGTTGGGGGCGAGCCGCGAGAAGTTCGGATTGCTGCCCGCACCGCACACCGATTCGATCTTCGCCATCATCGGCGAGGAACTGGGCCTGCTGGGGGCATTGCTCGTCATCCTGCTCTTCGCGTTGCTGATGGTGCGCGGCTTCCGCATCGCCCAGGCGTCGCCGGACAAGCTCACGCAGCTGCTGGCTGCCGGCATCACCTTCTACATCGGCATCCAGGCGCTGATCAACATGTCGGTGCTCCTGGGGCTGCTGCCATTCGCCGGCAATGCCCTGCCGTTCTTCTCATACGGTGGGTCCAACCTGACGGCAACGTTGGCCGCCGTCGGGATCCTGCTCAACATCTCGCGGCGCAAGCCGCTTGAGGTCGGACCGACTGACTATGCTGCGACTGTTGGTATCAGCCGGGGGAACCGGCGGCGGCGTGTATCCCGCCTTAGCCATCATCGCCGCCCTGCACGCGCGCGTTCGCGCTGAGGTGCTCTGGGTGGGCGGAGAAGGCGGGATGGAAGCCTCGCTGGTGCAACGCGAAGGAATCGCCTTCACGGCGGTGCCGGCTGCCGGCATTCACGGGGTTGGCCTGCGCCAACTCCCGGGGAACACATGTCGGCTGGTGCGCGGCATTCCGGTCGCCCGACGCGTGATCAAGCGCTTCCAGCCGGATGCCCTGCTGTTCACCGGCGGCTACGTCGGCGTGCCGGTGGCGCTGGCCGCTGGTCGGCGGCCGCGCGTGGTCTATGTCCCGGATATCGAACCGGGCCTGGCGCTCAAAGTCGTCTGCCGCGGAGCGGACGCAGTGTGTGTGACGGCCGATGCGGCGCGCGTTTTCCACCCCTCCGGGCAACGCGTGGTTGTGACGGGCTACCCGACGCGGCCGGGCCTGCAAACGGTCGACAAGAATGAGGCTCGGACTCGCCTCGGCCTGCAGGGGGAAACGCCGGTGTTGCTCGTCTTTGGCGGCAGCCGCGGGGCGCGTTCGCTCAACGAGGCGCTGTGGTCATGCCTGGAGGACGTCCTTCGCATTGCGCAGGTGGTGCATGTCACCGGGGAGCTGGACTGGCCTCGCGTGACAGCGGTTCGCGAATGCCTGGAGGGGACCCTTGGCCGACGCTATCACCCGCACGCCTACTTGCACGAAGAAATGGGCCTGGCTCTCGCCGCGGCCGACCTGGCGATCGCTCGGGCTGGCGCGTCGACGCTCGGCGAACTGCCGCTCTTTGGCCTGCCAGCGGCGCTGGTGCCATATCCATATGCATGGCGCTACCAGAAGTTGAACGCCGAGCACCTGGTGCGTCAGGGAGCAGCCGTCCTCGTGCGTGATGAGGACCTGGGCGCGCAGCTCCTTCCCACGATTCAAGGGCTGCTTGGCGACTCGGACAAGCTGCAGGCGATGGGCGCCGCCGCGCGCCGGCT
The DNA here is from genome assembly GCA_026390045.1 of Chloroflexota bacterium. Taxonomy (GTDB): domain Bacteria; phylum Chloroflexota; class Anaerolineae; order Anaerolineales; family E44-bin32; genus DYJB01. Next base: position 2,477 of record JAPLGR010000276.1, read on the forward strand.
CTCACGACCCGACGCGGCGCAGTTGATTGCGGCCGAGATCGAACGCGCTGCAGAGCAAGGGGCGAAGGCACATGGTTAGCCTGACCGTCCTGTTCGGAATGCTGGTGACACTCTTCGCCGTCATCGGCGCCATGCGGGGCTGGGCCAAGGAGCTCCTCGTCACCGCCTCGGTGATGCTCGGATTGTTCCTGAACGCAATCCTTGAGAACTACATCACGCCCTACCGGACGGCCATGATGATCCAGCCGCCGCTCACTCAGTTCATCTTGCGCGGCGGCGTGCTCGTGCTGTTGGCGTTCTTTGGCTACCAGACGCCCCACATCCGCGCCCTGCAGCCCAAACTGGCTCGAGAGCGGATGGAGGAGATCCTGCTCGGGCTGGTGCTCGGCGCGCTCAATGGCTTCTTGCTCATCGGGTCGCTGTTCTTCTACCTCGACCAGACCGGCTACCCGACATCGCTGATCATCCCTCCGGCGGCGGACTCGGCGCTGCGGACCCAGATCGACGCGGTGATGAAGTGGGCCGCACCGAGTCTGCTCCCGGTCCCGCAGATCTACTTCGCGGTCGGTGTCGTGTTCGTGTTCATCATCGTCGTGTTCGTATGACCGGTCGGATACACGTCGTCGGAATCGGAGGCACGGGCTTGTCGGCGATCGCCAAGGTCCTGCACGAGCGAGGGGTAGAGGTGACCGGGTCAGACCAGGCGCCGTCTCCCTACGCGCAGGCGCTCGAGGCGCTAGGGGTGCCCGTCACCTACGGCCACGCCGCGAGCAATGTTAAAGGCGCGCGGCTCGTCCTGGTCTCGTCCGCCGTCGCGGAGGACAACCCGGAAGTGCTCGCCGCCCGGCAGGCGGGCATCCCTGTCCTCCGCCGCGAGCAGTACTTGCATGAACTGACTGCCGGCTTTCGGACGGTGGCAGTGGCTGGAACCCACGGCAAGACAACCACCACGGCCATGATCGCCTGGATCCTCGATCAGGCGGGGCGTGATCCGTCCTACATCATCGGCGGCGTGGCGACGGACCTGGGGACGAACGCTCACGCCGGCAAGGGGATCGAGTTTGTCGTCGAGGCCGATGAGTACGACCGCGCCTTCCTCGGCCTGTCGCCATCGGTGGCCGTCGTCACCAACATCGAGCATGACCACCCGGACTGCTATCCGACCTATGGGGACTTGCGTGCCGCCTTTGATGCCTTCGGCGCGCAGGTCCAGGACTTGTTGGTGACGTGCGGAGATGACCCGGCAGCGGCAAGCCTGGATCCCGGTGATGTTCGCCGGATCACCTATGGGCTGCATTCGCCAGCCGATTGGCGAGCAACCGACGTCCAGTTGATGCCCGGCGGCGGCTCGACTTTCACGGCATGGCACCATGACCTGCGCCTTGGGTCAGTCAGCCTCACCCAACCGGGCGAGCACAACGTCAGCAATGCGCTTGGGGCTCTTGCGGCCGTCGACCAGCTTGGCACTGCCTTTGCAACCTCTGCCGATGCACTGGCGTCATTCCACGGCGTCGGGCGCCGGTTCGAACTGCTGGGAGAGGCGGGTGGGGTGACTGTGATTGACGACTATGCGCATCACCCAAGTGAGATCAGGGCGACCTTGCGGGCCGCCCGGCAGCGATTCCCGCACGCGGACGTGTGGGCACTCTTTCAGCCGCACACCTACTCCCGGACGCGGGCGCTGATGGCCTCGTTTGGCAAGGCATTTGATGACGCCGACCACGTGCTGGTTACCGACGTCTTCCCCTCCCGCGAGCAGCCCGACGGGGTGACGAGCGGAAAGGGCGTGGTGGAAGCGATGGAACACCCGGACGCGCGCTTCATCCCTTCCCTGGATGATGCGCTGCGCGTACTGACGGCCGGCGTGAAGCCTGGATCTGTTGTCGTGACGCTGAGCGCGGGCGATGCGAACCGTGTGGGCAAGGATCTGCTGGCCCTTCGGAAGGCTGGCGAGGAAGGAGTGGGGCGCCATGGATAGAGAGAAGCGCCTGTTCGAAATGGATCGCCGCATGGAGTTGAAGATGCGCCTGGCGGCCAAGAAGGCCATTCGCCTGGGCCAGACGGGTGGGCTGGCTCTCGACTTGGAAGGCCTGCCCGAACGCCAGGTGGTGACCCGGCTGATCGAGAAGGTCCGCCGATTGTGAGCTCCGTTGCCCAGGCCGAACTGCGGCAGTCGCTGCGCGAGGCGTTTGGACCGCGGTTGCGCGAAGGCGTTCCGTTGGCTCCATACACCTCAGCGCGCATCGGCGGCCCGGCGGACTTCCTGCTCTCGGTCCGCTCGGGATCCGAGCTCGAGACTGTCTGCCGGACTCTCTGGGGCCTGGGCGTCGAATTCCGGATGCTGGGTGGCGGCTCGAATGTGTTGGTGTCTGATGCCGGGGTGCGAGGGGTCATTGTGTTGAACCAGGCCAAGGACGCGGACTTCGCGATCACCGATCAGCAGGCTAGCGTGACGGCGGAAGCCGGCGCCTCTTTCGGTTCGATCGCGCGCCGCGCGGTTGATCAGGGGTTGAGCGGCCTCGAATGGGCGGCGACGATCCCCGGTACGGTCGGCGGCGCCATCGTTGGGAATGCCGGGGCCTTCGGCGGGGACGTCTCCCAGGTCTTGAAGGTGGCCGACATCTTGCAACGGCCCGACCGACGCGAGCAATGGCCCGTCGAGCGACTCGAGTACAGCTACCGGACCTCCTGGCTCAAGCGGCATCCCGGCGAGGCGGTTGTCCTTTCGGGAACGTTCGGACTCCAGAAGGCGACGCAGGATGCGACCCGCGCCCGCGTGGCCGAGTTCGGGGCCAAGCGCCAGCAGACGCAGCCGCCGGGGGCCAGCTGGGGGTCGATGTTCATGAACCCGCCTGGTGATCATGCTGGCCGGCTGATTGAGGCTGCAGGCCTGAAGGGAACGCGACAGGGAGCCGCCGAGATCAGCACGCGACATGCGAACTTCTTCATTAACCGCGGCGGTGCGACAGCTGCCGACGTGTGGGCCTTGATTGAGAAAGCGCGTCAGGAAGTTCGCCGCCAGACGGGGATAGAGCTGGAGCTGGAGATTGAGCGCTTGGGCGAGTGGAATGTGAGCAGGATTGCATGAGCAAGCTGCGGGTGTGCGTCATCTTCGGTGGACGATCCGGGGAACATGAGATCTCCCTTCGTTCAGCGCGTTCCGTCCTGCAAGCGCTTGACCCGGATCGGTACACGGCGCTGCCCGTCGGCATCACGCACGACGGCCGATGGTTCGCCGGCCCGGATCCTTTGGGGGCTCTGGAGAAGAGAACCACCGAGGGTCTGTACCCGGTTACGTTCCCCTCGCAGCCGGGACGCCGGGAGCTGATCCCCTTGGGTGCGGGCGGGCGGGGCGACGACCTGTCCTTCGACCTCGCATTCCCCGTGCTGCACGGGACCTACGGTGAAGACGGGACGATCCAGGGCCTGTTCGAGATGGCGGATGTGCCCTACGTCGGAGCCGGCGTGCTTGGATCGTCCGTCGGCATGGACAAGGTGCTGTTCAAGCTGGTGATGCAGCGCCGTGGGCTGCCGGTCGTCGAAGGCGAGGTGGTCTTTCGCTCGCAGATCCTGCGAGACGCGGAGGCGGCGCTGCGGATTGCCGAGAAGGTGAGCGGTTACCCGCTGTTCGTCAAGCCCGGCAACCTGGGCTCGTCGGTCGGCGTGAGCAAGTGCCGCAATCATTCGTCGCTCTGCGAGGGGCTGATGGACGCGGCCCGCTACGACCGGCGGGTGCTGGTGGAGCGCGGGCTGGAGGCGCGTGAGTTGGAGGTCAGCGTGCTCGGCAACGAGGATGCGCAAGCCTCCTTGGTCGGAGAGGTTGTTCCCAGCGATGAGTTCTACTCGTACCGCGCCAAGTACCTCGACGACACCTCGGAGTTGCGGATCCCGGCGCCGATTGAACCACCCGTCTCCGACGAGATCCGCCGGCTTGCGGTTGAGTGCTTTAAGGCCATCGACGGCGCCGGCATGGCGCGGGTGGACTTCCTGCTTGAGCGGTCGACGGGCAAGCTGTACATCAATGAGATCAACACGCTGCCGGGCTTCACGAGCATCAGTATGTACCCCAAGCTGTGGATGGCAACCGGACTCACGTACTCGAGTCTGGTGACGCGGTTGATCGAGCTTGCCCTGGAGCGGCAGGCCGAGAAGGACGCGCTGCTGCGCGTCTACGGAGGAGCCGGGTGACGGCCACCAGTCGCTGGCTGGGCGGAACGCGCTCTCGGGCCGATCGGACCCGGGCTCGCCGCGCGCGCCTGGTGGCCGACGTCGAGGACCTGGATGCGATCCCGCTGCGCAAGATCCCGCGCAGGCGCAAAGCGCGGCCGCGCAAGCGGTTTGACTTCGCCTTGCCGGCCCAGCTCGGCGCGCAAGTTCAGCTGCCGTCGATCCCGGTCGTGCGGTTTGGGCCGCGGCTGCTCTCGGCGGTTCTGCTGGCCTGCGTGCTGGCAGCGATCCAGCAGGCCGCAGTCGCACCGTCGTTCCGCGTCGCCGAAGCGGCCGTAGAAGGCAACAAGATCCTTTCCGAGATGCAGGTGCACATGATTGTCGGCGCGACCGACCGCCCGGTCTTCCTGGTGGACCCGCAGGGCGCGGAGAGAGCCCTGGAGGCGCACCCGGAAGTCCTGTCGGCTGAAGTGGAAGTGTCCTGGCCCAATCGGGTGCGCGTCTCCGTCGTAGAGCGGCACCCGATGGTCGAGTGGGACGACGCAGGCCGCACGTGGTGGATCTGCCCGGATGGTGTTGCCTACCTGAAGAATGGTGAGTGGCCGGGGCTGGTGCTGGTCCGAAGCGAGTCGTCGGCGTTGACGATTACCGAGGACCCGCTGCAGCCGGCAATGCAGGGTGATGTGCTGCGGGCGGCAGCCGTGCTCAATGCGCAGATGCCGGAGGAAGCCGCCTCCCTGCTGTTCGATGCGGATCATGGGCTGGGGTTTGATGACCCGCGAGGTTGGCGGGCGTATTTCGGAGTGGACGGGGACCTGGTGGTGAAGGTGCGGGCCTACCAGGCGATCGTCGCCAACCTGGCGCAGGTGCGCCAGGCGGTCGCCGTGATCAGCGTCGAGGACGCGGCCGCTCCTTACATCGGGTCGGAGAGGTAGCCGTCGTGGCGAGCATCATCGGAACCGAAGAGACGATCTTTGTCGGCCTGGATGTCGGGACGACGAAGGTCACCACGCTGGTCGGGCAGCTCGACCCGGAGCGCAATTTGCGCGTCATCGGCGCGGGCGTGGCGCCGGCCACCGGCATGCGCAAGGGCGGGGTCGTGAGTCTGGAGGCTGTTGCCAAGGCCGTGCAGACCTCCAAGGACAAGGCTGAGCGCACATCGGGATACGAAATCACCTCGGCGCTGGTCAGCCTCTCGGGCAACGGGATCGCGTCGCAGAACAGCAAGGGGATGGCGGGCGTCTCCGGCCGCGTGATTGGCCCTGACGATGTCTCGCGCGCCCTGGATGCTGCCCGGTCCATCGCCGTGCCGTACAACCGGCAGATCATCCACGTCATCCCGCGCGGCTTTGTGGTGGACGGGCAGGATGGGATCCGATCCGCTCTCGGGATGCATGGCTACCGCCTCGAAGTCGAGGCCCACATTGTCACCGCCAACGTCACGGGGCTGCGCAACATGGAGAAGTGCCTCGAGACCGCCGGGCTGGACGTTGATGGCTGGGTGCTCAGCTCTCTGGCTTCCGGGGAAGTCGTGCTGACCGAGACCGAGCGCGAGATGGGCGTTGTGATGTGCGACATCGGCGGCGGGACGACGGACCTGGCGATCTACATCGAGGGTGCGGTGTGGCACACGGCGGTCATCCCGGTGGGCGGGGACCATCTCACCAATGACATCGCCCAGGGATTACATCTACCACTGGAGACGGCCGAGTTGGTCAAGCGGCGCCACGGTCATGCCCGCGCCGCCTTGTTGGACCCCAACGCCGCCTTTGCCGCGCGCCCGTTCGGCCAGGAACAAACCGTCCAGGTCCGCATGGTGGACCTGGCGGCGATTGTCGAGCCGCGCGTCGAGGAGCTGTTCTCGCTTGTGCGTCAGGAGATCAAGCGCTCGGGGTACGACGGGCTGCTGCCGGCGGGCATCGTGCTGACCGGCGGATCGAGCGCGATCCCGGGTACCCGTGAGGTCGCTGGCGACGTGCTGCACTTGCCGGTTCGCTCAGCACAGCCGGAAGGCATGCGTGGCCTGGTGGACCAGCTGCGCTCGCCTGCCTATGCAACTCCCTTTGGCCTGCTCGAGTGGGCGAAGCTTCAGGAAGAACAGAGAGTTCTCGAGGGCCGAAGCCGACTGCTTGGGTTGCCGAGGCTGGACATGCGCCGCGCAGCCGAATACTTCAGGAGACTGCTTCCAGGATGATGTCCCGGCGCAGCGCGGGGGCACAGATTATGCATCCTGGCAGAGAGAAGGAGGAGGAAGCCATGCAATCGTCACCGAAGATGGAGTCCTTTGCCCGAATCAAGGTCGTCGGGGTGGGCGGCGGAGGCAGCAACGCCGTCAACCGGATGATCGAGGAGGGGATCGCCGGCATCGAGTTCGTGGCGATTAACACCGATGCCCAGGCGCTCCTGCTCTCGGATGCCCCGACCCGGGTGCGCATCGGCGACAAGCTGACCCGAGGCCTGGGCGCCGGTGGAGACCCCGAGAAGGGCCAGAAGGCGGCGGAAGAGTCGGCAGAGGAGCTGTACAGCGTCCTCAAGGGAACCGATATGGCCTTCATCGCCGCCGGGATGGGCGGGGGGACCGGC
>JAPLGR010000307.1 GCA_026390045.1 Chloroflexota bacterium
ACCCGAACTCTATGCAGGGAGGCGAGTAACGATCCGCAACGTCCTCGACGCAATGGGCAGTGACACACATCCCGACCCCGAACTCGACGCCGCAGCGCAGGCTGCCAGCCGCTGGGGTGATCCCATCCTGCTGGTCGGCCCGCAGGATCTCCTCCAGACGCGCCTGCGCGCTGCCGGTGTCGGCCCCGAGCGCGTGCGCATCATCGACGCGCCCGAGGTCCTCGAGATGACGGACAAGCCCGCCGACTCGGCACGCGGCAAGGCACGCAGCTCGATGGCGGTCGGCATGGAACTCGTCAAGTCCGGTGAGGCCGATGCCTTTGTGACCGCCGGAAACACCGGCGGCGCCATGGCCAACGCGCTCTTCCGAATCGGGCGGATCCGGGGCGTCAAGCGCCCGGCGCTCGCCGGCGTGTTCCCGGTGCGCAACGGCCAGGCGGTTCTGCTCGACATCGGCGCAAACGCGGACGTCCGACCGGAGTTCCTCGTCCAGTTCGCCGTCTTCGGCGCGCTGTACGCCGAGATCGTGTTCGGCTGGCCATCACCCCGTGTGGCGATTCTGTCCAACGGCGAAGAGGCCGGCAAGGGGAACATGCTCGTCAAGGAGGCGTACCCTCTACTCGAGCAGTCCGGGCTCAACTTCGTTGGCAACGTCGAACCCAAGGAGTTCTACGCCGGCAAGGCAGACGTCGCCGTGACGGATGGTTTCACCGGCAACGTCCTCCTCAAGACATCAGAGGCGGTGGCTTCCTTCTTGGTAAGCATCATCCGCGACCAGATCAAGGCCAGCCCTGTGACCGCCGTCGGCGGCTTGCTCGCCAAGCCGGCCTTCAAGCGCGTCGGCAGCCTTATGGACCCGGGCGAGTACGGCGCAGCCCCCCTGCTCGGCATCGACGGCCTTGTGTTTGTTGGACATGGCCGGTCCGACGCCCGCGCCCTGGTCAGCGCCATCCGCGTCGCGCGCCAGGCGGTCTCAGGAGGCCTGCTTCCGGCTATGCGGCGTGAGGTGCAGAAACGCCTCTCAGCTGGCGAGGGCGAGGACTCCGCGTGACGTCAAGAGACGACCCATCGCGCCGCGTCGCCATCACCGGCCTCGGGGTGATCACCGCCCTTGGATCCAGCGTTCCTGAGTTCTGGGATCACCTGCTGGCTGGCCACTCCGGCGTCCGCCGGATCACGCAATTCGACCCCACGAACCTGCCCTGTCAGATCGCAGGCGAGATCCCTAGTTTCGACCCCACGGAGTTCATCCCGGCCAAGGAAGCGCGCCGCATGTCCCGCGCGTCTCAGGTGGCCCTTGCCGCCGCGCACCGCGCGCTTGCTGACTCCGCGTTGCCGAGTCCGCTGCGCGATCCGGAGCGCGCGGGCGTCTCCTTCGGAACCGCGATCGGCGGCCTGGAACGTATGGTCGCTGGCATTGAGCTCTTTCGCGCGCAGGGACTCGCCAAGGTCAACCCCTTCACCATCCCCTCCGGCATCCCCAACCAGCCGGCCTTCTACATCAGCAACGTGCTGGGCCCCATCGGCCCCAGCCTGACCATCACCACGGCCTGCGCCACCGGCGCACAAGCCATCGGAGAAGGCGCCGAGCTAATACGAACCGGGCGCGCTGACGTTGTCTTCGCCGGCGGCGTTGAGGCCCTGATCGAGGACTTCGCGTTGGCGGGCTTTGCCGCCATGCGGGCTTTGCCCACCAGCTTCAATGACGACCCCGCACGCGCCTCGCGGCCGTTTGACGCGCGACGCGAGGGCTTCGTCTTCTCAGAAGGCGCAGCATGCATGATCCTCGAGCGCCTCGATCAGGCGCTCGCCCGGGGCGCACGCATCTACGCCGAGCTCGCCGGGCACGCAAGCTCTGGCGATGGCTTTCACGTTGCGGCCCCCGATCCATCGGCTGCCGGGCCGATTCGCACTATGCGCTGGGCCCTCGGGGATGCGCAACTTGCACCCGAGGAAGTGGACTACATCAACGCGCACGGCACATCCACGCCTGCCAACGATGTCGTGGAGACAGTGGCAATCAAGGCCTTGTTTGGCGAAGCCGCGCGCCGGATCCCCATCTCGTCCACCAAGTCCATGATCGGCCACGCTATGGGAGCCTCCGGCGCGATCGAGGCGGTCGTGTGCGCCTTGACCATCATGCACGGCGTCATCCATCCCACCATCAACTACGAAGTCCCCGACCCGGAGTGCGATCTCGACTACGTCCCCAACATCCCCAGGCACACGCCCGTGAGGGTTGCCCTGTCCAACTCGTTCGGGCTTGGCGGACAGAACGCGTGCCTGGTCCTGAAGCAGCTGGAGGTAACATGATTCGCTACGCGAACGAGCGCATGATCAGCCGCAACGGAAAGCTGGGAAAGATCCTGACGTTTGGCGGCATGGGCGTGCTGGTCCTGGGGCTGATCCTGTCTGTCGCCTATCCGGCGCAAGTCAACGCCGTCCTGGGCATTGCCCTAGTGGGCGTGCTGAGCTCCCAGTTCGGGATGGTGTTCTACAACCGCTGGAGCCGGCGCCCGCGCATGGATGAGGTCATAGATGACTCGGTCAAGGGGCTGGATAGCCGTTACGCCCTGTTCCACTACACGCTCAACAGCCCGCATGTCCTGGCATCCCCTGCCGGCGTGTTCGCCATTGTGCCCCGGATGGACGAGGGCGAGGTGGCCTGGGAGGGTGGCAAGTGGACATTGACGCGCACCAGTCGCGGCGGAACGAAAACGCGCGTCCTACGCGGCATCGAGGGAGCGGCTCAGACGGAGGCCGATGCGGCGGCCAGCGCCCTCAGCAAGCGCCTTCCTGAGACGACGATACCGAAGGTGTTGCCGATGCTGCTCTTCCTCAATGCGAAGGCGACCGTGCACGCGAAGCAGGCTCCGCTGCTGGCGGTTCACGGCAAGAAGCTGAAGGAGACACTGCGCCAGCTTCCCAAGGGCCCAAGCCTCTCCCCGGAGCAGCTGAAGGAACTGGCATCCCGCCTTGGCCTGACCAGCACGACGCAGGAGTAGCGACTCACGTTGGATCGCCCGAAAGACCACGGGCACCGGCATTCACCGGCGCCCGTTTCGTTTCCGGTCAACTGGGCTAGCTCTTCAGGTAGTCGTCCAAAGCCTCGCGGCTGATGCGGAATGAGCTACCGATCTTCTTGGCCTTGAGCTGCTTGGCGTTGATTGCGGCCACGACGTCTTCTTCGGACACCTTGAGGTAGGTGGCCGCTTCGCCCGGTGTCATCACGTCGGGCACGGCAGCGGCTGCGGCGCCGCCCTTGTTCTGCGCGCCCTTCGCCAACGCATCCGTCAGGACGTTCCCGATCCCCAGCCCCGCGCCGATACCGGCCGTCAGCCCCGCCCCACCGGACGGGTTCTGCGCCGCGTCGCGCATGGCGTCAGCGGCCTGCAGCTGCGTGTAGGTCGCCACATCGAGCATACCCATGGCGCGCAGTTCCTCGGCCGACTTCTCCGACGGCTTGAGGCTCTCGATGTAGAACGCCTTGAGCACCAAGCCGAGCGCCTTGAAGTCGTCCTGAGCCTTGGCGCGCACCCCGGCACCGATCTCCTCCACCATGGCGATCAGTTCTGGGACGGCTTTCGCGCCGGTCGTCTCACCCAGCAGGTCCTGCAGTTTGGAGAGCAGCATGGAGCGCAGTCGGGACTGGATGTCGGCCGTCCGGTAGGTGCCTGTAGTTCCGACAATCTGCGTCACGAACTGCTGTGGATCTGAAACCTGGAAGCCGAACGTGCCATAGCCCTGCAGCAGGGCCACGCCCAGCCCCATCCCCGGATTGCGGACGATGATGGGCTGAGGCGTCCCCCACTTCTGGTCGGCGAACTCCCGCATCGAGACAAAGTACACCTCGGCGGTGAACGGCGAGCGGTCGTTGAAAGCCTTCCCCACCCACTCGATCAGCCGGGGAATGTTAGCCGTGGTGACCGTGTGCCGGCCAGCCTTGAACGTGTCCAGCGCCTTGCCGTCGCGGAAGAAGACCGCCGACTGTGCCTCGCGCACGATTACCTGCGAACCGATGCGGAAGTCGCCGGCGCCGGTATCGGGGATGCGGTGGACAATCTCGTCCCGCATCTCATTCGGATACTCTACGACATCGAAGATCCTAGCCATGATTACATCTCCTCCCGGAGGGCGTTACGCCTGGGCGGCGAGGATCACTTCCTCGCGGTGGTTGAAAGCATCCACAACTTCCTGGCTGAGAGTCACCAGGTTCCGGATCGCGGCCGGCAGGCCATCGGTCCCGAGCGATGCGTTCAGGTTGTCGACCGCATCGGAGATCTTCTTGACGTTCTCCAGTAGAGTCGCATCGTACTCGTAGACCTTAGTCAGCTCCGCCTGGTTCACCCGCACGGCATCGAAGAAGCCGCTGTAGCCGTAGGAGGCATGGCGCGCTCGGTCGACGAAGGCGCGCAGCTTGATGTTCGCCGCCTCCAGGTCATCCACGAGCTCCAACTTCCCGTCGGCGATCAACTGACGCTGGAGCTGCGAGATGCGATCCCATTGCTCTTCGTACCGCTGGGCCACCGTCTCTCGCAACAGTTTGTCCGCATCCCTCCGGTTCTCCCGCTGCACATACCCGGTGAAGCCGGCGAGCCAGTTGCGGATCTTGCCAATCAGGTCCTTGCCCTCGGTGATCTTGCCGTATGGATCGCTCATCCTCTTCTCCTTGCCCGGCCTTTCGACCCGCTCCGGTTCTGTAGTTATTATAGGGGTGAGTAATGCGCGGGGCAAATACCAGCCTGACCATAGGCTGACAGGCCAGGTCGAGGCCGGTATAATCCTTACGCAGTTACCATCCCGCAGGAGGGACTAATGGACCTACTTGACGCCTTGAAACATGCCGCGCAGCCACTCGGAGATGCCGTGCGCATCACCGCTGGCTCCAAGATCAGCATCGCAAGTGCTGACGCCCTCCGCCAGCGCATCGGCGCTCTGGTAGAGAGCGCGGTCTTTGGCAAAGAACCTCAC
>JAPLGR010000730.1 GCA_026390045.1 Chloroflexota bacterium
ACTATCGCGGGCTGCCGTCCACGCTGTGCGCCGGATGCGGCCACAACTCGATCGCGAGCCAGATCATCGCCGCCTGCTACGAGATGTCGGTCCCTCCGTGGGAGGTGGTCAAGCTGTCCGGCATCGGCTGTTCGTCGAAGAGCCCGGCCTACTTTCTTAATGGGTCCCACGGCTTCAATGGCTTGCATGGGCGTATGCCGTCCCTGGCCACCGGCGCGCTGGTTGCCAACCGCGCGCTACGCGGCATCGGGGTCAGCGGTGACGGGGACACGGCATCAATCGGCATCGGTCAGTTCATCCACATGCTGCGCCGCAACGTCCCGATGGTCTACATCGTCGAGAACAACGGCGTCTATGGTCTGACCAAGGGGCAGTTCTCCGCCACGGCAGACAAGGGGCAGGTGCTCAAGCAGGGGTTGAAGAATCCGTTTCACCCGGTGGACATCTGCATCGAGGCATTGGCCGCCAACTGCGGCTTCGTGGCCCGTTCATTTGCCGGCGATCCGCGGCAGGTGAAGGAGCTGATCAAGGCGGCTCTGGGCTACCATGGAACGGCGGTCATCGACATCCTCAGCCCTTGTGTCACGTTCAACAATCGAGATGAGTCGACGAAGAGCTACACGTGGGGCAAGGAGCACGAAGATCCAATCCACGACATGTCGGTCATCCCCGAGCGCGAGGAAATCAAGGTCGATTACGAGCCGGGGGCGGCCACCACGGTCGAGATGCACGATGGCTCGCTCCTCGTCCTGCACAAGCTAGAGCGCGACTACAACCCCCGCGACCGGGCGGCGGCCATCATGCTGCTGGAGCAGGCGCGTGCGACCAATGAGCTGTTCACCGGGCTGCTGTACCTGAATGACGAACAGCCGATCCTGCAGGACACCGCCGGGCTGGTCGACACGCCGATCGTTGACCTGCCCACTGACAGGTTGCGACCATCCCGGGAGAGCCTTGAGCGCGTGCTGGACGAGTTCCGCTAGGATGCTCCGAGCCTGCGCCCGTTGCCGGCGCCAATGGCATGGGCCACACTCGAGGGTCGACGTCAGGAGGAATGCATGTCGGGAGTGAAGGGTTGCGCGGCTCTGGCGGCGCGCGTGCTGGCTGGCCTTGCGGCTGCGGCACTGGTTGTGTTTCTGCCCGTCACCTTGCTGGCGCGCAATATGCCCCTGGTCCTGTTCGAACCGCAGGCCCTCACCCAGGCCGTCTCCGAACGGCTCATCGAATCCGGCATGTTGCGCGAAACCGTTGTCAAGAACCTGCTGAGTGAGGAGGCCAGCCTCGGAGGGCTGAGCCTTGAGGCCGCCACGCATTACCTGACCCCTGAGGAACGCGGGGAAATGATCGACCTGCTCATGCCTGAGGCGTGGATGAAGGACCAGATACTGCAGGTGACGACGCAGTTCTTCGCCTGGTTCGACGACCCATCAACCAGGCTTGTGCTGACCGTCGACACTGGGCGAGTGGCGGCCGGGCTGGAGAGTGAGGCGTCGGCGCGCGTGGTCGAGATGGTTGTGGAGTCGTGGCCGGCGTGCACGTTGGAAGACGTTGGCAAGATGATCGGGATCGGGGCGATCCTAGGGGAGCAGGGATTCCCGTTCTGCGAGCCGCCGGAGCCGCTGCGGGGCGTTGTTGTCAGTGCCGCTGGCGGAGCCCTGCAGCTGCTGGGGGAAAGCCTGCCAGCCCGCCTGGCGATTGTCGATCAGGTCTTTGAGGACAGCGACAAGCTGTTGCAGACCAAGGAGCAGGT
>JAPLGR010000582.1 GCA_026390045.1 Chloroflexota bacterium
CAGGCGTTGGACCAGGTGGCGGGCCTGCGCGCCGAGGACATGCTGGTGCGCGGCTACGTTGGGCCGATTGGCCCTGGTGATGCCTCTGTGCCCGCGCAGGACCTGATGGGCGCGGCCGGCTACCGCGGCCGCCTTGGTGAGTTGACCTATAAGTTCGTCGGCGCACCCGAGTCACTGGTTGACGCCTCCGTCACCGCGTGGATGGCCAGCGAGGCGCACCGGGCGCTGCTGTTGGACACGGTCTATACGTACGTAGGGGTCGGGTTGATCGGCGACGGGGAGCGGTGGATCGTCGCGCTGGTGTTCGCTGAGCAGGGTCCTTGAGCTGCCGGGAAGGGATGTCATGGACAACCGCGAGCTCGCTGAAACATTCGACCGGATCGGGGATCTTCTGGAGATCAAGGGCGAGGTTGTCTACAAGGTGCTCGCCTACCGGCGAGCAGCAGAGTCAATCCGCAGCCAGAGCCGCGCCGTGGCGGATCTGTGGCGGGAAGACGAACTGCGATCGATCCCCGGCGTGGGAGAGGCGCTGGCGACGAAGATCGACGAACTGATGCGCACTGGCAAGCTCGACTACTTTGAGAAGTTGAAGCGCGAAGTGCCGGTCACGCTGGTGGACGTGCTTCGAGTGGGGGACGTGGGACCGAAGAAGGCAGCGCGCTTCTGGAAGGAACTCGGCATCCAGGACCTGCCGGCGCTGGAGGCGGCCGCCCGTGATGGACGTCTGCAGCGGCTGCGCGGGATGGGGGAACGATCAGAAGCGCGCATCCTTAAGAGCATTGAGGCATTGAAGGCACGCCAGACCAGCCGCGTTTCGATCGCGCGTGCCCGGCCGGTCGCAGAAAGCCTGCTGGAGCGCCTGCGGTTCTTGCCGGGAGTCGCAGCGGCGGAAGCCGCAGGCAGCCTGCGCCGGTGTCGCGAAACCGTAGGCGACATCGATCTGCTTGTGGCTGCCCGGCGGCCCCAGGATGTGATTCGCGCCTTCCTGTCCTTCGACGACATCAGCCGAGTGCGGGGGCAGGGGGACACCAAGGCCAGCGTCGAGATGGCCAGCGGGCTTGCCGTGCAGTTGTGGGTCCATCCACCAGAGCACTTCGGCACTGCGCTGCAGTACGCCACGGGCTCGCAAGCGCACAACGTGCGCCTGCGCGAGCTTGCCCAGTCGAAAGGGCTCTCGCTCTCGGAGCACGGATTCAAGCAGGCGAATGGTTCTATCCGCGAGTGTGACGATGAAGTCGAGGTGTATCGGTTGCTGGGCCTGCCATGGATCCCACCCGAGCTGCGCGAGGATCGTGGCGAAGTCGAGGCCGCACTTGAGGGGCGCTTACCCGACCTGATCACCCAAGCCGACATTCACGGCGAGCTGCATGCCCATACTGATTGGAGCGATGGAGCAGCGACCTTGGAGGAGATGGCCGAAGCGGCTGCTCAGGCCGGGCTCGACTACCTGGTCATCACCGATCACTCGAGGAGCTTGGGTGTCGCCAATGGCCTGACGCCCGAGCGCGTCCGCCAGCAGCGGCGGAAGATCGATGCGCTCCAGAAGAAGATCGGTGGGCGGCTGAGGCTGCTGCACGGAACCGAGGTCGAGATCCTGGCCGACGGGCGATTGGACTTCCCGGACGACGTGCTGGCCGCGTTTGATCTGGTCACCGCCTCCGTGCATTCCTCGCTGCGCCAATCGCGAGGTCGCGTCACCTCCCGCATGCTGGCCGCCATCCGCCACCCTCATGTCGACATCATCGGCCACCTGACGGGGCGGATGATCGGGACGCGAGACCCCGCAGATCTGGACCTCGAGGCTGTCTTCCAGGCTGCGGCGGAGCAGGGTGTGGCGCTTGAGATCAACGCTCACCCCGATCGGCTTGACCTGAACGAGGCCCATGCCCGCCGGGCGACCGAGTTGGGCTGCCTGCTGGCCATCAACACAGACGCCCACCGGCCGGAGCACTTCGCCCTGCGGGCCTACGGCATAGGGATCGCTCGGCGAGGCTGGGTCACGCTGGCCAACGTGGTGAACTCCTGGGACGTCGATCAAGTCCTGCGGTGGGCGCGCGGTCACGCTCGTTGACGCCACACCCTGCACGCAACTCCCAAGTGGCCGAGGGGTTGTAGGCCTCAGACGAAGAACAGCTTGTTCTCGTCGAGGTGAGGACCCACATGCCCGGCATCCAGATTGTGACCGACAGCACAGGCTACATCCCGGCTGAATTGGTCCGCAAGTACGGAATCCAGGTGGCACCTCAGATCCTGATCTGGGGGGATGAGATGCTGCGAGATGGCATCGACATCCTGCCCGATGCATTCTACGAACGCCTGAAGACGGCCAGCGTGATGCCGACCACCTCGCAGGCGACGGTCGCCGACTTCCATGAGTTCTTCCAGAAGGCGGCGGCTCAAGGCAGGCCGGTTCTGGCGATCCTGCTTTCCTCGAAGCTCTCGGGCACGATCTCGTCCGCGGTGCAGGCCAAGGAGCTGGTGCCACAGGCGCAAGTGGAGATCATCGATTCGTACGCTACATCAATGGCGATGGGTTACCAGGTGCTTGCGGCCGCGCGCGCGGCGGAATCGGGGAAGGGGTTTGCCGATGTCGTTGCGGTTGCCCGCGACGCGGTCAACAAGACGGGAGTGGTCTTCGTCGTCGACACTCTCGAGTTCCTGCACCGTGGCGGGCGGATTGGCGGCGCGGCCAAGCTTCTGGGCACGGCGCTGAACCTCAAGCCCGTCCTGGAGCTGCGGGACGGGCGGCTTGAGCCGGTGGAGAAGATCCGGACGAAGACAAAAGCTGTCTCCCGGATGTTGGACATTGTTGAGGAACGGGTGAAGGGCAAGGCCAACCTGAGATTGGCGACGATCCATGCCGCGGCCAGGGACGAGGCGCAGGCGCTCCTGGATGAGGCTGTCGCCAGGCTCAAGCCGGTCGAAGCTTTCGTAGTTGAGGCCAGCCCTGTTGTTGGCACGCACGCTGGCCCGGGCACTGTCGGCCTCGCCTACTGTTACGACCTGTAGCCGACCAGCACTGCATCCCCGGTTTCAGAGAGCGGCGGTGACGCCGCTCTCTCGCGTGGTACGCCCAGCATGGGCGCTGACTAGGAAGGTGGAAGTCCTTCCCGGAGGTTGATGGCACCCACCGTAGCCGAGGGCAAGGGCGTCGTCGTGAGGCGGGGTCCGGAGGAAGCCGGAGGCAAACCCGCGACCTGAGGGACACGAACCCGATAGGAGGCCGTGAGCCCGGACGAGTGGGCATCGAACCACGAAGTCCACGCCATCAAGGGGCAAAGCGGTAAATCGGGCAGGTGTGCGGGGATAGCCAGTGCTCTTATCTGGGGAGACCTGCTACCAATCCGTTGGTAGTTTAGACGGCAACCCTAACCGAGAGGTTAGGCTGAGGCGGCAGGGGTCAGCCGAGGCCATACCTTCGGCTGCTGGCGTCACAGCAGGAAGGGCCGAACGTAGAGGAGGACGGGAAGTTGGACGGAATGCGGGATGAGCCAAGAAGG
>JAPLGR010000169.1 GCA_026390045.1 Chloroflexota bacterium
GATTTCGTTCTACACGGTCGACGGGACAAAGCCCGTGGAAGTCGCGCACACCGAGGAGGCTGCCGCGACCGGTGAGGCCACCACGGAAGCGGAGGGGATGTGCACCGCCTGCAACATCACGCCCTTCATTCGCGGCATCGCCACGGACCTCAACTTCACGCTCGCCCTGGCGCTGGTGACGATGGCGCTGGTTCAGGCGTGGGGCTTCCGCTCGCAGGGCCTGCGCTACCTGCTCAAGTTCTTCAACCTCACGGCACTCGCGAAGGGGCCGATCGGCGCGATCGAGTTCGCCGCCGGCCTGCTGGAGATCATCTCTGAGTTCAGCCGCATCATCTCGTTTGCCTTCCGACTTCTGGGCAACATCTTCGCCGGCACAGTGCTGATCTTCGTCATGTCGAACCTGATCCCGTTCATCCTGCCGTCCGCCTTCTACGGCTTGGAGCTGTTCGTCGGGGCGATTCAGGCAGTCGTCTTTGCCCTGCTGGCGCTGGTGTTCATCAATATGGCCGCGCAGGGCCACGGGGGCGAGTCGCACGCGCCGCAGGTGGAGGCGGCAGGCGCCTGAGTGCGGCGCCGTGGTGAGTCAACGTCGAGTTGGAGTCGGGCGCACAACGTAGGAGGACATCGAGCATGGATCTTCTGGCAGCACGCGCGCTGGGTGCGGGTCTGGCCATTGGGCTGGGCGCCATCGGGCCGGGAATTGGGATCGGTCTGCTGGTGCTGGGCGCCCTCCAGGCCATCGGCCGCAATCCCGACACTTCGGGCACGGTCCTGGTCAATATGATCCTGGGCGTGGCGTTCACGGAAGCCATCGCCATCTACGCCCTGGTCGTGTCGCTGATCCTGATCTTCGTCGGTATCTAGCCTGCAGGGAGGTGACATCGTGGGACCGTTAGCCCCTCTGGGGATCAATCTCACCTTCCTGATCTCGCAGATCGTCAACTTCATCGTGCTGCTGCTGATCCTGCGCCTGTGGGCGTGGAAGCCGATCCTGAACATGCTGGAGAAGCGCAAGCAGACGATCGCGCAGGGTCTGGAAGATGCGCGCGTGGCGGCTGAGGCGCGCGCCAACGCCGAGAAGGAAGCGGCCGGCATCCTGGCCAGGGCGCAGAAGGATGGGGCCCAGGTTGTTCGGGATGCCTCGGACCGCGCCGAGAAGGTGGCGCACGAGATCAAGGCCGGCGCGGAGGGCGAGGCAAAGACGCTTCTCTCCGCCGCTGCCGCTGAGGCGGAGCGGGCGAGGTTGCAGCACCTGGGCGAGCTGCGAGGCCAGGTGGCGGCGCTGGCCATGGCGGCCACACACAAGCTGATTGGCGAATCGCTGGACGAGAAGCGTCAGCGCTCGCTGCTGGCCGAGTTCTTCAGCGGTGTGAAGGGCGGCAAGGTTGTCGTCTTGGAGGGCGAGACCGCGGCTGGCGCGAGCGCCGAGGTCACCACAGCGCTTCCCCTGACAGCCGACGAGCAGGAGACGGTGCGCAAGGACGTGCTCGCCAAGCTCGGCAGCGGAGCTACGACCAGCTTCCGGGTCGATCCGCGCATTCTGGGTGGCATGGTCGTCCGGATTGGCGACCGTGTCGTCGATGGCTCGGTCGCCGGCAAGCTGGAGAACCTGCGGCAGAGTCTTCAGTAGGACCACTGACGGCTGCTGGCAACCAGCCGCTGACCATGCGCCTCCACGAACTGCTTGCCGAGATCCCCGAACTCAAGCGCGGCGGTTTGCCCGAGGGCGATGTCTCGGGCGTGACCGCCGATTCGCGCCAGGTGCTGCGCGGCACGGTCTTCGTCGCCGTGCCCGGCCTGACGGTCGATGGGAGTATCTACCTCCCTGAGGCCGCCGAACGCGGCGCGATCCTCCTGGTGGGCGAGGGCCCCGACCCGGGCGTCGGCGTTCCCTATTGCCGTGTCTCCGACGCGCGCTGGACGCTGGCGCATCTCGCAGCTGCCTGGCATGGCTATCCTGCCCGGCAGTTGATCATGATCGGTGTCACCGGCACCGACGGCAAGACGACCAC
>JAPLGR010000476.1 GCA_026390045.1 Chloroflexota bacterium
GGCCTCTCGGGCTGGATCCGCACCGCGCAGTCCGAGCGGGTGCATGACCACATGATGGGGCTGATCCATCGCCAGTGCATCGACATGGATCTGGCGTTCTACGAGACCCCGGAGTACTTCGACCACCTGCACAGGGCCCGCTCCGAGGCCCGCTACAGGCCCGAGGCGCTGCTCGAAAGCATCGGAGGGCTACTCCAAAGCAGCATCACGCTGGTGGCCATGTTTGCCGTGCTCATCCCCTATGGCCCCTGGATTGTGCTGGCCCTGGTGATCAGCACGCTGCCGGCCTTCGCCGTTGCCCTGCGCCAGGGAAGGCGGCAGCACGCATGGCGGCTGCGAACGACCGCCGATGAACGGCGGGCTTGGTACCATGATTGGCTGCTCGGTGCGGCAGAAGCTGCGGCCGAGCTTCGCCTGTTCGGCCTGGGCGAGTATTTCCAGTCCTCGTACCAGGCGCTGCGGCGCCGCTTGCGCCAGCAGCGCCTGGACCTAGCCAGGGAGCAAGGCCTGGCCCAGGCGCGCGCTGGCCTGGTCGCGCTGCTCGTCATGGGCGCTGCCATGTTCTGGATGGTCTGGCGGGCCCTCCAGGGACAGGTGACGTTGGGCGACCTGGCCCTCTTCTATCAGGCCCTCAGCCAGGGGCAGAGCGGGATGCGCTCGCTGGTTGACAGCCTGGGCCAGATGTTTGTCAACATGCTCTTCCTCGGGGACCTGTTCGACTTTCTGGCGCTCGAGCCGCAGGTGGTTGACCCGGCCGAGCCCGTCTCGCCGCTGTTGACAGGGGCAGTCCACTTCGAAGGGGTCAGCTTTCACTACCCTGGCAGCCGGCGCCTGGCGCTGGACCATTTCGACCTGACCGTACCCGCCGGCCAGATCGCGGCCATCGTCGGGCCGAACGGGGCCGGCAAGAGCACGCTGGTCAAGCTGCTGTGCCGCTTCTACGATCCCAGTGCAGGACGGATCGCCCTGGATGGCATCGATCTTCGCCAACTCCGGGTGGAGGACCTGCGGCGAGACCTGACCGTCTTGTTCCAGGAGCCGGTTCATTACAGCGCCAGCGTGGGGGAGAACATTGCCCTGGGCGATCTCGAAACTCGCGCCGGAGAGCGAGAGATCGCCGAAGCCGTCCGGGCTGCCAGCGCCGAGGAGATCGTCGCCCGGCTGCCAGAGGGACAGGCGACGCTCCTGGGAAAATGGTTTCGCGGCGGCACGGACCTGAGCGTGGGCGAATGGCAGCGCGTGGCGCTGGCCCGCGCCTTCCTGCGCGATGCTCCCGTCATGATCCTCGATGAACCCACCTCGGCTATGGACCCTTGGGCGGAAGCCGACTGGCTGGAACGGTTTCGCGGGGTCGCCGGTGGCCGCACGGCCATCGTCATCACCCATCGCCTGTCCACCGCTATGCGGGCCGATGTGATCCACGTGATGAAGGAGGGCCGCATCGTGGAGTCGGGTTCGCACGAAACGCTCATGTCCCTTGGCGGAGACTATGCGCGTTCGTGGGCCCGGCAAGGTGCGGCCGGTGTGTTGGCTTCGGTTTAGCGCCATCCCGGCGTATGCCTTTGCCTGCGTGCGAGGCGCTGCGGATCGCCGATTCCAGGATCCCCGCTGAGCGATGAACCCCTTCCGTGCCTTGAGTGCTCGCTCGGTTCAGCCATCTCCCGAGATGGCGCTGGTCCTGCTCTGTGCCCGGACCCGGGTGGACGCAGAGCAACGCCATCGGATTACCGGCCTGGCGGGTGGAACGATCGACTGGGCGCGGGTGATCGACCTGGCGCAAAGGCATGGTGTCCTCTCGCTGGTGTATCGGAGCGTGCACGCCGTATGCCGCGGCGTTGTCCCCCAGAGTGTGCTGGGCCGTCTTCAGATCGACTACCACCGAAACCTGGCGCGCAACCTGACCCTCACCCACGAGCTGCTGAGGGTCTTGGCCCTGCTTAGTGCCGAAGGCGTCGATGCCATTCCCTTCAAGGGCCCGGTCCTGGCGCTGGCGGTGTATAGCGATTTGGCGCTTCGCCAGGCCGGCGACCTGGACCTCCTCGTTCGCGCCAGCGACTTTGTGAAGGCGAAAGATGTTCTGTTGCACGACACCTTCAGACCGACGGTGGACTTGAGCCCCACGCAAGCATGGGATCGCTTGCCAGGCAACGGACAGTACGACTTCATCGCACCCGCAACTGGAATCCTCGTCGAACTTCATTGGGATGTTACCGGTGCGCACTTCGCGACCAACTTTGACCTGATGAGGATTCGGAAGCGACTACGGCACGTAGATCTGGCCGGAAGTGAAGTGTTGACG
>JAPLGR010000505.1 GCA_026390045.1 Chloroflexota bacterium
GGAGACGTTGACCTGGCCGCCAATGAGTTCGTAGATCCCCGGCATGGTGCGGAAGGGGATCCCCTTGCGTCGGCAAATCTGCGTGACCAGCCGCACGACGTCGCCCGGCGCTGAGGGGATGGCAATGACGACCTCGCGGGCGCGAGAGCGGTCGATGACCGATTGCAGATCCTTCAGCTTGCCGACCACGCGCACGCCGTGGATGTCCTTGCGCAGCTTCTCGGGATCGTCATCGACAAAGGCCACCGGCTGCATGTGCAACTGGGGATTGCGCTGCATCTCACGCACGACGAGCACACCGGCGTCGCCGGCACCAACCACCACCGCCCGGCGCAGGCCGCCGTGTCCGTCGCTCTTCTGGCTGAGCTGCCCGCTTTCAGCGATGAGCCGCACGGTCAGGCGGAGTCCGCCGACGCTAAAGAGCGAGAAGAGCCAATCGATGAAGATGACCGAGCGCGGGAACGTCGCCGGGAGGAGCGAGGTCAGGATCGCCAGCATCAGGAGCAACGCCACCACAACCTGTGCTGCGGTGGTGGCAACGGCGATCAGCCGCAGCTCGCGCACGCTGGCGTACACCCAATAGCGCCGATACAGGCCGAAGAAGTAGTAGACAGTCGGCTTGACGACCAGTGCCACGCCGACCATAGCCCAAGCCTGCGGCATGAAGTAGACGAAGGTCGGTCCGAGGTCGAGGCGCAGGGCAAACGACGCCAGGACCGAGGTGACAATCAGCACCAGGTCGGCAGCGAGCAGGAACCGATTGCGGATGGGCGAGGTGGGCTTCATGGCGCAGGGGTCCCTCGAGCCCATTCTACCGTCGCCGCCAGTCCCTTGGCCAAGGCGGTTACCGGACGGTAGCCCAACGCTTGCCCTGCGCGATCGATCAGGCCGGCGGACAGGCGAATGTCGCCGGGCCGGGGTAGCCCATATGAGGGCTCGGGCAGGCCGGGAAACAGCGTGCGCAGCGTTTCCACGACTTCATTGATGGTAGCCGAGCGGCCGCTGCCGATGTTGAACACCGCTCCCGGCTCGACGTGTGCCTCGGCCGCCAGTAGGTTGGCGCGGGCGACATCGCCGACGAACACAAAGTCCCGCGTCTGCAGGCCGTCGCCGAAGATCGCCGGTGCCCGCCCGCCCTGCATGGTCCGGATGAAAGTTGGGATGGCGGCGGCATACGGGGAGTCCGGCGCCTGGCGCGGCCCATACACGTTGAAGTACCGCAGGCACACAGTCTCGAGGCCGAACGCGACGGCCATCATCTTCGCCGCCTGCTCCATCGCCAGCTTGGAGGCCGCGTAAGGAGAGATCGGCGCCGTCTCTGAGGCTTCATCCACAGGATGCCCGGTGTTGCCATACACCGCGCAGGACGACGACAACACCACCTTCCGGGCGCCGGCCCGGCGCGCCGCCTCCAGCACATGGAGCGAGCCCAGCACATTCGACCGGTAGCATTCAACCGGCTGGGCCATCGACTCGGGGACGGAGATCATCGCCGCCAGGTGAAAGATGTAGTCCGCGCCGCGCGCGGCTTGACCAACGATCTCCGAATCCCGGATGTCACCCTCGATCAGTTCGGCGCTTGTACCCGCCAGGTTGTCGCGCGAACCGGTGGAAAGGTTGTCCAGGACACGGACGGACAAGCCGCGATCGACGAGAAGTCGCACGAGGTGCGACCCGATGAAGCCTGCCCCGCCGGTCACCAATGCCGCAGGCATGCTAGACCCCGCGCAGCCCGAAGATCGCGCCAGCCGTGCGAAGCAGGATCCATGCGTCCATCAGCAGGCTGCGATGCTGGATGTAGTACAGATCGTATTCGAGCTTCTCGGCGGAGCCCTCCACCGAGGCGCCCTTACCATAGTTGACCTGCGCCCATCCGCCGATGCCGGGCTTGACCAGCAGGCGCGCCCGGTAGAACGGGATCTGCTTCTCCAGTTCCGCGACCAGCTCCGGACGCTCCGGGCGTGGGCCGACCAGGCTCATCTCACCGACCAGGACGTTCCAGAACTGGGGGAACTCATCAAGATGGGTGCGGCGGAGCATGCGCCCGACGCGCGTTGTGCGCGGATCTCCCTGCTGCGCCCAGTGCGCCTGCCCATCCGCTTCTGCGTCCTGGCGCATGGTGCGGAACTTGATCACATCGAATGGCCGGCCGCCCTGCCCCAGGCGCTGCTGGCGGAGGAAGATCGGCCGGCCGCTCTCTACCAGGATGGACAGCGCTACCCACGGCAGCACGATCGCCAGCAGGCTCAGCCCCACCAGCCCGCCGAGGATATCCATCAGCCGCTTGGCCAACAGATAGGCTGAGTTGACATGCAGCTCATCGACGAACGAACGCAGAAGCCAGTCTGATTCCAGGTACCGGATCGGGACGCGGCCGAGCAGGGTTTCGTAGGCAACCGGCATCCGCGTGATCTGGACGCCGCGCTGCTGCGCATCGAGCAGCGCCTGGAACATGGCACCGTTCAATGCCCCGGTGATCGCCACGATCACATCTGAGATCCCTTGCTCCTCCAGAACGGTAGACAGGTGGCTGCTGTCCCCGAGCACGCTCACACCGCTGATCTCGCGTCCCTGCTTGGCCGGGTCATCGTCGATCAGGCCGACCAAGTTGAACGGGGGTTGGCTCAGGCTGCGGACGGCTTGCACCAGCGCCGTTCCGCTCACGCCGGCGCCGACGATCAGCACGCGCCTCAGGAACGCCGGCGCGGTGAAGATTGACAGGTAGGCTCCGCGCCACAGAAGCGTGAACAGCACGGCAAAGGCCAGAAAGTACAGCACGCCGCGTCGGACGAGCGAGCCCTCGAGGGTGAAATAGACGACGGCATAGATAACCAGACCGGTGGCCGCCGCCAGCAACACGCCTCGCAAGGTCTCGCGCCAGGAGGCTGCCCGGTGGGCATCGTACAGATTGACCATCAGCAGCGGCCACAGCAGGGGCAGTGCGACAAACCAGCCGGCGCGATAGCGGATGAATTCCATTGTCGGCAGCGGGCCGAGGTAATCAATCCGCGCCCACAGCGCCAGCGCGATCGCAACGGCCGCCGCAGCCGCCAGGATATCGCCGACAATCAGCAGCACACGGCGCTCGCCGAGGCCGAGCTGCAGACCTCGCGCTTTAGCTGCCGATTGACTCACTCCGCCCTCGCCCGAACAATGTCAGCCATCCCCACCAGAATGCGCCGCCCCAGGCCAGATGCATCACCGCCCAAGCGAGCGGCATGCCGACCGCAAGGGCCGCGTCATGCCCGAGGCGCGCTTGGGCCACGCCGGCGGTCAGCAACGTCCCGACATAGAGCGCCCATTGTAACCCGAGCAACCAGCGGGCGAGCGGCACCCACGGGACGGCCAGCGCTAGTCCAAAGGCGGCCAAGACGAATGCCGGCGGGAGGGCCTGGCGCAAGCGCAGCGTTCCGGGATAGCGGCGGAGCATGCGCGCTTTCCAGAACCCATAGCGAGCATACTGGCGGGCTAGGTCGCCGAGGGTGGCGCGGGCAAAGTAGATCGAGCGGATCGAGGGGTCAAACCAGATTCTCCCGCCTGCCTGCCGCAGGCGGACGTTGTATTCGTAGTCCTCGTTGGTGAGAAGCGACTCGTCGTACGGGCCAACGCGATCCAGCCAAATCCGCGGGTACGCGCCTAAGGGCACTGTGTCCACTTCGCCGGCGGCGCCGCTCGTTCGATAGCGGGCGTCCCCTGCTCCGAGCCGGTGGCTGGCGGCGGCCGCGATGCTGCGCGCGATCCAAGTTCCTGCGGATGGATGGATCTCCCAGACGCCCCCGGCATTCGCCGCCTCGGTCTCACGCAGGACACGCAGGCACTGGGCCACATAGTCCGGCTGGGGAATCGAATGCGCGTCCAGGCGAACAATGACCTCGCCGTTCGCTGCCGCGATCGCCCGGTTGAGCGCGGCCGGAATCACCCTTGCCGGATTCTCGACGATTCGGACGCTCAAGGACGGATGCTGATCTGCGAAGGCCCGCACGACGGTGAGCGTTCCATCGGTCGAGCCGCCATCAGCCAGGATCACCTCCAGCTTCGCGGCCCCGATGGATTGATCAAGAATCGCCTGCAGAAGCAGTCGAATTGTGGGCTCCGAGGCTGGCGAATGGCGCGTTGGGGCGCGGTGAGGCTTCGGCGAGTTCGGGACGTGCGAATCGCCATTCTAGGTCGCGGCGACAGAAGCCACGTGTGGCGTTGATCCTGTGGTTGATGTCCAGGACGCTTCGATCTTCGGCGCCGCCACTGCCGTCCCCAGCAGGAACCACAACCAGACCATCAGCGAGATGCTTTGCATCAACGGAAGGAAGAGGAATGCCACCAGGCTCCCAAGCCAGCCGGCAAAGGCCGCACCAGCGAAGGTGCGCAGGGAGGCATCCTTTAAGCCAGACCAAGCGCGGTAGACGCGTACCAGCGCCGTCCCCCAGAACAGCAGCCACAACCCTAGGCCCCACACACCCGTTTCCTCGGCGATCTGGAACAGCGACCCCTCTACATGGTACAGCCCGCCCATCTCGATTAGGCTGATGGCACCCTTGGGCTCGACCATCCCCAACCCGACGCCGCCGGGATTGGAGATCAGATTCTGGATGGCAGCCACCGAGTCGATGTAGTGAAACTCAGACGTCAAGTGGGTGATGGTGGACGCCAGCACCGAGAAGACGCCAAGCCTGGTCAGGGCAAAAGCGCTCACCAAGACCGCCGCACAGGCTGCGACGAGGACGACCCGGCGCGGGCTCGACGCAGGGGCCTGGATGCGGCGCCTCAGGGAGAGTGCTAGGAGACCCATCGCGGCCCAGGCCGCCAGATAAGCG
>JAPLGR010000282.1 GCA_026390045.1 Chloroflexota bacterium
GCTCAGGTGCTCACGTTCGAAGCCCTCATCAATATCCGCCCTGGGCAAGATAATCCATCCATGGCGATCCTCGCTTCCGACATCCGGGATGAGGTGTCCAGAGTCGTTCACAAGCTCCTTGGCGGCATATGAGGAACTGGACAGCCATCCGAGAGCGCTACCTCCGCGACGGACTGCCCACTCGCTTGGGCGGGCTAGCCTCGAATCTGGTCCGGATCAAGTCCTTTGCCGATCAGTATGGCAGCCACGAGGTTGTCGCGAGCCTGATCGAGGAGAGCAAGCTCCTCATCGAATGGACTGCCAGGGAGATCGAAGTCGACAGGGCAGCGGAGTTGGTCGCGCTGCAGGTCGAGCTCGCGGGGTGGCAGCTCCGCTGGCCGCGCATCGGCGGTGATACCCAAGCGCGCAGCCGCATCGCCCAGCAAGCAGCGAGCTGGTCGGACCGCGTCATGGAGATGTCGGGCCTTCTCCGCTGATCGCGTTCCGCTGGCATCAACCGCCGAGGTCCAGCGGGATTGGCGCAGGTGGACCGAGACCTACGCGCCGGAAGCGATCCAGAGACGCTCGACCTGCTGGCAGGTTTGCCCGAGACATCGATGCTACGCGGGTCTGCGTCCGTTGCTGCGCCGGGCGTCCTCGGAGCAAGCACCCTTGGCCTTCGCGCATTGCTTGGAGAGGGCATGTCACTGTCAGAGACCTACCTCGGGTCTCCGGATGTTGTGCCGAGCCAAGGATCTGCCGGACCTCCATGCGTGGGTCCCCTCGCGCGCCGCTGGGCTGTCACAGGCTAGCTATGCCCCAACGTTGCCTGCAGACAATCGAACTGCCACCGCTCTTTGCGCATGTTGCTGTCTCCTCGCGCTCAATAGGCAAGCATGGGCACAGAGCGGCGCCGGAGGGATGCCGGACCTTGGCCAAGGTCTTCCCTCGGAGGCTGTACACTACACATCACGGAGGCTTCGTTGACAGCGTTGCCCATCCAGAGGACGGCACCTGATGGCGAATTCGACCGGCACGCAACGGCATCCTGGACGCGGTTATCCTGATGCCGGCGGCTCACCGCGCCGGACGGGTCCTGTGGAAACGCGTCTGCCATCTCCCGCTCTGCCATCGGTCATTTCGGTTTGAAGTGAACCACGAGTAAGGAGAACGCGCCGTATGCCCCGAGCAACAGCGCATCAGGTCGCCTCATTGCCCCAGAGTGCCGACACCTGGTTCCTTCTGAGCCGCAAGTTGCAGACTTGGGTCACCGAGCCCGGGCAGCCTCCCATGCGGCCTTATGGATGCTTCCTCTACAGCCTCGGGCGCGATGTGATCGTCGGGGGCGGTCTCGAGCTAGAACCGCCCACCGCCAAGACGGTGTTCGCACTGCTCCTCAACGGAATGGCCAGACCCACGGGCAGCTCGGGCCTCCCCCCTCAGCGCCCCCGTCAGGTGGGTTTCGTCGATCAGGAGCTGGCCGATGCGCTTCAAGCGCGGTTGGCTCTGCTCGGCGTCGGGACCCAGTCCATGGCGCCACCGGAGATCCTCCAAGAGAACATCAGCAAGCTGGAGGCAGATCTGCGGGCGCGCGGTGGTCCGGAGGTGCCCGGCCTGCTCTCGGTACCAGGTGTCACGCCGGAGCTCGTGCGCGGCCTCTTTGCTGCCGCCGCCGACTTCTATCGCAGCGAGCCATGGCTCGTCCTCGAGGGTGAACAGCAGCTCGCCGTGCGCGTTTCACCCGAGCCGGATTTTCGCTATACACAGGTCCTGGGCAACGCGGGGATGGAGTACGGCCTCAGCATGTTCCGCACCTGGGAGGACATGGAGCGCTTCGGGACCGCCCTCGATGGCAGAGGGCCATGGATCCCACCCGGGGGGTTGCATTCCCTTCTCTTCGACGACCCCACACTCATCCCGCTGGCGGACTTGGACGGGATCGAAGCACATGAATGGCCTCTGGCCAGCCACACAGCCATCCCGCTGCCGATGGTCTACAAGGGCAAACGCGATGCGGCCCGACCGACGGCCAGCGACCTGCGGTGGTACGAGGCCGCCTTGCGGGCCATCCCGGTCTTCATCCGGGATCACCTCAAACCCGACGGACGTGCCGGCTTTCTCCCCGCGGAAGCGACGTTCCCCGTCCCCTGCCATTCCGGGCAGGTTACTGTGACCATTCACTATCCGGCGCGCGAGATCGACCTCGAAGGGCAGCCAGTTCAACAGGGATTCATGCTGCCCGAGGAGCGCGACCAGTCGGACTCTCCCGCCTTCGACCGACGGGCGCTCGAAGGAGGTCTGGCGGATTTTGTCCGCCAGGTGAGCGGCTCGTCCGACAAGCGCACCACGAAGCTGCAGAAGGCTCAGCAACTGATGTATCAGGCGTGGGATGAGGACAATCCCGCCCAACGCCTGATCCTGGCGCACCAAGCGCTTGCCCTTTCGCCCAACTGCGCTGATGCCTACGTGCTCCTGGCCGAGGAGGAGGCGGATATCGTCGGCCGAGCCCAAGCTCTGTACCAGCAGGGTGTCGAGGCCGGCGAGCGGGCACTCGGCAAGCGGTTCTTCGCGGAGAACACCGGGGCCTTCTGGGCCCTGCTGGAGACCCGGCCCTACATGCGCGCACTCGAAGGCCTGGCAGGAACCCTCTGGCGGTTGGGCCGGCCGGATGAAGCGCTCGTCCGCTACCGTCAGATGCTGCGCCTGAATCCCGGCGACAACCAGGGGATGCGGTACCTGGTGCTCGAGCTCCTCTTCGAGCTCGATCGGACGGAGGAGGTCCAGGCCCTGCTTGACGAGTACAAGGATGACACTCTGGCCGAGTTCGGCTACGCCCGCGCGCTGGTTGAATTCCGGCGTCGCGGGCCAAGTGCGACCGCGGTCCGCCTGCTGCGGAAGGCCCTCAGGACCAACCCCCATGTGCCTGCCTACCTCACTCGCCAGAAGCGCGTACCGGGCCGTCTGCCCGATCGGATCGACCTGGGGGGTGAAGCGGAGGCCGCCGCGTACGCGTCACGCTTCCTTGTCTTCTGGCGTCGCACCCCGGGAGCGGTGGATTGGCTGGTCGAGGTCTCGGAAGCCCCTTCGGTCGGTGCCGGATCCCGCCGTACAACAGCCCAGACCACGCGGAGACGACATCTCAAGCGCAGCAGCTAGCGCCTCGGACCCGATGCATCCCCCGGTTGCTACTCTCTAGGCATGATCCCGTTCGGCTGCGGGGAGTAGCGGATTCGCCCCTGCTTGGGTCGGGCATGAGGAGTCCCTCGCCATCGGGATGTGGTATACTGTGTGTCATGTAACTCGGCATTGGTACCTACTATCATGACAAAGACTATTAAAGCCGACCGGATGGGCAGGTTAGGACCCAAGGCCAGGCAGTTCCTGACGACCATGGCGGGCACAGACCGGCGGCTATTTCGCGCCGAGGAGGCGGTGAAGTTCTGGTCTTCGAGGCAGACGGCCAGCGATGCGCTGAGCCGCCTGGTCTGTCACCCGATATTTGCCGATGTGCCGCTTGTCCTTGAGCGA
>JAPLGR010000558.1 GCA_026390045.1 Chloroflexota bacterium
CATCCATCGAGGCGGGTGTTCCCCTTGACCACGGATGCCAGACTCTTGTCTTCTCCGCAGGAGCTGATGCTCTCCGTTCATGACGTCGCATCGCCTACTTCGAACCAGAACAGGAGTCCTGCGCCTGCCGCCCCCCAGACAACAGGACATGCCTTGTTGTTCGGCGGCCTAGGACTGGTCAGAGAGCACGATAAGCATCACGTCGATGGCGAACGTAGTGGACGATGACGTGCTTCGCCTGGTGATCTACTGCGTAGATGACATGGTAGTCGCCCACACGCGGGCGGTACAAGGACTCCGCGCCAGCGAGCTTGGTCGACTGGCGCGGGAGTGATTCTTCGGACAGGGCCTCCATCCTCTGCCAGATCTTGGACAGGATCGGCTTTGGGAGGTGCTTGAGGTCCTTCTCAATGGAAGGCTTCAGGAACAGGCTATAGCCTGCCATCTTCCTTCAGCCGACGCTTGAGTTCCCCGGCTGGAACGGGCTTCTCAGAACGCCGCTCCGCGACGGCTGCGAGGTCGTGGAGATCCTCCAGCAGGCGCTGGTAGCGCCGCACGGAAAGGACCACACCGGTCCTCTTGCCCTTCTCGTCCACAATGAATTGCTCGCGTGAAGTCGCCATGGTCACCTGCCCTTTCGGGTCACACTCCCTCTTGATCATACGCTGGGCCCCAAGGTTCATTCCCGGGTCGCCTAGTGGCCGCGCAGGCAAGGGTCTTCGTGGCGGGATTGACCTGCAACCACGACGCACACCGGAGCATCAGAAGACCCGCACCCAAGCCACTCTTCAGTGTCCCCTCGGAGCCCAAAGGAGCCCGGCATGTCTAGAGTCCGAGCCTAGTGAATACCTCATCAGCATTGACGGCTGCATTGGGATTGTCGATGAAGTCGGCGATTGCACTGCGGCCGTCGACAAGGTCCTCGAGTAGTTCAGCGCAGTCCAGTAGGGCATCGAGGAATTCCGGCTTGACCAGGATCGCAGCAGGGTGGCTGCGCGATAGGACAACCACCGGGCCATCGTCCAGGCGGCTCAGGTAGCCGGCGAGATCGGACCGCAGTTCTGTGACGGTCGTTGTCTTGAGCACCTTGTGCCTCCAGGCCAACGGCCCAAACGCGCGGATGACGCCCAAGAGTCTTGGCGCTCTTGTCCTGCTGGCTGGCGCGTCAGCGGGTCTTGCGCCGGCCTGAGCTGGCCTTCCGCCTCCGCGGGCCCTCGGCGCGCTCCACTTCGCCCCGGAACTGGTCGTGCGGGATGCCCTCACCCCGAGCGAGCTGATCGCGAGCCTTGGCCACGACCGCCTGGAACTTGGGGGAATTGGCCAGGACGATGTGTTCTAGCTCCTCGTCGCTGTCCACCGAAAGCAGCACAGCAACGGCCTTCCCGTTGCGCGTGACCACAACCGGACCTCGGCGACTCGCCTTGAGAAAGGCGCTCAGCTTGGCCTTGACCTCAGCGACTGGTGCGATTCTCATAGCTTCACCTCTTCCCGCCCGATGGTTAGGCGGGAGCCCCGCTTGACGCCAATGGCCAGGATCTCGATCGTCCACCGCGCCTTGACCACGACGCTTTCTTGGGTGTTGGGCAACCCCGACTCCCTCAGGATGAGAGGAGGGTTCCAAGCTTCTGTAGGACCTCGAGAGTACTCTGGGCCGGCAGCCTGCAGATGAACTCAGCCTTCCTGGCCTTCCAGTCCAGGCTTTTGGCCTGGTCTGAGAGGATGGCACCCTCGACAGGGAGCCCGGCGGGGATGGGAACCTCAAATGGGTAACCCTTCAGACGACTCGTAATCGGGCAGAGTATGGCCAGACCCACTTTGGCGTTGTACGACCCGGGCGAAATGACCAGAGCAGGCCGGCGGCCGGCCTGCTCATGGCCAGCTTGCGGGGTCATCGACAGCCAGACAACGTCCCCTCGCTGTGGGGCTTTGGTCATGGTTACCAAGCCTCCCGGCCCTGGGCCGGGCCGGTGTCGAACTCGGCATGGAGATTCGACCTGCGCACTTTACTGAGGAGGTTCTCGAGGCTCGGCGGGCGAGGCGCGGACGGCTCGAGGACGAGCTTGCCTTGGGAGAGGCGGAGGCTGACGGGAGAGCCGTCCTGGAGGCCGACCTCCTCGGCAAACGACTTGGGGATCCTGACGGCCAGGCTGTTTCCCCAACGCTGAACTCGAGTCTGCATGGCGTCCTCCGTAGATGTATCTACAATGAGTATACAGCTGTTCGCGTGACGGGGCAAGCAGCCTGTTACCCGCGTGCCCGCCAAACAAACAATCGTCCCCAGCCGAGGGGGGCGGCCGGGGACGATGGGGTAGTTGCCTACCCGGATGCATTTTTACGCAGGAGGGGACCGGTTGTCAAGTACCATCCGCCTGCCCGGGTCATCCTCCAGGGATGGAGTGCCTGCCGGCATCAGAGGGCCGACGGCAGCTTGATGTGAGCGTAGGAGCAGGCCTTAGCGCTCCCTCTTCGCTCCCGCCGATGCTCCTTGAGGACCGCCTCGGTCAGAGACGCTCGGCCCCTCAGCATCCCTGCGGCATGCTTGACAGGATCCTCGGCGCGGGGAACCAGGGACACGATGCCGCCGTAGTCGACGACCGTCACCAGGTCGCCGGGATTGAGGTTGTGCTTCTTCCGAAGCTCGGCAGGGATCACGACCGAACCCCTCCGGGAGATCTTGACTTCCACGGTGCCACCTCCTGCCCTGTTGCTCAAGGGAGTATGACACGGCTTTGACTCCTGTGCCGTGGTGCCTGCAACGCGATCGCTGGCGTTGCCGCATGGCCTTGGGACTGGCTCCCTTCAGAGCCAGGAG
>JAPLGR010000383.1 GCA_026390045.1 Chloroflexota bacterium
GTAGGGTGGGTTGCCAATGACCACCGTAATGGGCTGGTCTCGCTTTATCCTGTTGGCCTCTCGACGAAACCTGGCGATCTCGCCGTACATGCTGGGTATCCAGCCCTCGTGATCCTCTGGATCGCTGAGTGTGTCGGTGACATACATGCGCGCCGGGGTGGTCGGTGGTGAACCTGTCAGGTCAGCAACCTCGGCAAGAACCCGCAATTGCGCCACGGCAAATGGGCCGAGTTGCAGCTCGAATCCGACCAGCCGGCTCATCGCCTCGGCGATCGCCGCGCTGACCGTCCCCTCTCCCTCGTCCGTCCTGATGGACTGTGCAATCTTCTGAAGCGCTCCAAGAATGAAGGTTCCTGTACCCACCGCGGGATCAGCCAACGTGACGACAGAAGACCCAAGCCCGGCATGCAGTCCGAAGCTGGGCCTGCGCAGCGCCTCATCCACGAGAGAGACCATGGCCGCCACCACCTGCGGTGGGGTGTAGTACGAGCCCGTTCTCTTTCGCAGCTCGTTGTCATAGACCTCAAGGAAGTCTTCGTAGAAGTAGAGCCATGTCTCGGCCCTTCTGTGTTCCCCCTCGGGGGCGCCGTTTTTCCGGTGCGAACTGATTGCCCCCCAGTTCACGGCCTCGAGGACCCGGGTCAAAGTGCCAAGGGAGGTCTTGAGCGACCTCTGGTTGTCTGCGTCATAGGTGAGCAGCCGAAGGGCCTCTCCAATGAGCGTGCTGGTTGCATTGAGCCGACTCGCGACATGCTGCAGCCCTGACTTTAGGCTGATGTCGCGGGCGCGCGCCATCAGGAGGCCGAATGTCACCGCCTGGGCGTACCCGTCGGCAAACCTCTCATCGGTCGCATCAGGGAACAGAAGCTTTCGCCAGTCCGTGGCGAGCGCGGTCAGTGCTTCGCTTCCCAGCGCCAGTTGCTCGATCACCTCGTCCCGCAACAGACGACAGAGCCTGGCTGTGACATGAGCCAGCTCGCGCGCATTGCGCGGGGGAATCGGTTCCCAGCGCAGGAAGCTGTCAAAAACGGCTTGCAGGCTTGAAGGAGCCCGAAGCTTCTCACCTGAAGTCTCCACGTCCCCCGTGAGCGTCACAACAGATCCGACGAGCTCGCCGTCCCGCCAGAGACTGAAGGCGTTTCCATCCGTATAGAGAAGGTTCGGCAGGGAGCGGAGTCTCTCCCATTGCTCCTTGTCGTGTGGCTCCTTGAACCTGCGCGGGTCTGCGCCCTTCCCGGGGGCCTTGAGCTCCACGAAGCCCGTCAATGCACCATGCACGCTTACTGCATAATCGGGCCGCGTCTTCATGTCGGCGAGCGGCGATTCGCCCACCGCCACAACATTCTCGCCCGGGATCCCGCAGACTCCAGCGACGTCTTTCAGCAGATTCTCGAACGGCGCGCGGAGTTGTTCCTCCGGTTGTCCATTTGCGGCTGGATTGTTCAGCTTTTGCTTTGCCGCTGCCCCAAACGCGCCAATCGCGGATTGAAAATCCATGCTCATCGGCACTGGTGCTTCACTCGTCTACAGCTCTGCTGCCGCATGGTCACGCCCAAGAGCGCGTCCGATCTGTCTTGTGGAACTCCGACTCTAAGATGTGCTCCCTCGGTCTGACAGTGCTCGTCCACGGGTGCAAGCATGGCACAGCTCGCCAACATCTGCAATCCGTTACGGACGGCAGCCCCACTGGTGCAACAAACCGTGGCGGTCGAGACAGATTGCGTGAGCGGGCGGAGGGGCGCGAAGCGGTCCGAGCGTAGCGAGGACGGAACCCCCGAAGCACGCGACCCGCCCGAGGGCGATCGCGGTGGCGGCGTACCGAGATAGCATAAGCTCCCTCGGGCGGGGCACGCCCCAGAAAAGTCGTGCGGTGAACCCAATTACGACAATTTTCGCGATTGACTCCTACAACATGACATGATAGTATTTGATAAAAGCCAGTAATCGCATACTGAAAATTGCTGACAATCGAGATGAAACCGTAAGAGATCGAGAATCGGGACGAGGAGTGATCGTGAATCGACCGCATGCCGGAGTCTTGCGTTGCGCGCGATAGGCGCCCTCGACTGGAAAAAGGCTGCCGAGAAGTCGGCCATCTTTGTCATCCTCGCTGTTCTCATCTTGATCGCGGCAATTTCTTCTCCCATCTTCCTGAAAGAAAGAAACAT
The DNA here is from genome assembly GCA_026390045.1 of Chloroflexota bacterium. Classification (GTDB taxonomy): domain Bacteria; phylum Chloroflexota; class Anaerolineae; order Anaerolineales; family E44-bin32; genus DYJB01. The sequence continues at coordinate 2,169 of JAPLGR010000383.1, forward strand.
CTCGAATGTGGCCATGCAGGCGTCCCTGCTGGGCATCGTCGCCACCGTCCAGCTCTTCGTCATCCTCACCGGCGGCATCGATCTTTCCGTCGCATCGGTCATCGCATTCATGTCCATCCTGAGCGC
>JAPLGR010000571.1 GCA_026390045.1 Chloroflexota bacterium
GATCCCCGGGATTAGTCGATAGCGCACGGCCTTGCAGTAGTCAGCATAGCCTTCGAGGTCCCTGAGCAGCACCTTCTCCTCGTTCACGATCCGGGCGAGGAGCACGATGGGCAGGATCGCCACGACGATCATCGCCCAGGCAGACCCCAGTGCCAGCGGTGAGCATCCGTACATCAGCAGAACGGCGAGGTACATCGGGTGGCGGACAAGTGAGTACGGGCCAGTGGTGATCACGCGCTGCCTCTGCTCGACCTCAACTGTGCGCCCGGCATACTCGTTCGCGCGCAGGACAAGGATGAACAGCAGGTAGCTCAGAAGGACCATGGCATCGGCGATGAGGACCAGCCAGGTGGGAACCGATGACCAGCCGAAGCGCCGGTCGAGGCCGGGGACGATGAACGCGGCCAACAAGACCGTGGAGGACAGCGCGATGATCTTCCGCTGCTCGGGCTCCATCTCGCGCGTCCGCATGCGGCGTTCAAGAAGCGCCGGATTGCGCAGGAAGAGATAGGCAGCAAAGATGAAGAGCGGGACGAGCAGGATGAGCATGTAGACCCAGGCTTGCCAGTAGCGGAATGTCCCGGCAGGCAGGAAGAACATCGCCGCGATCGCAATCACGCCTCCCACCAGCCTGATGAGCGCCAGCTTGCGCACCTTGGCGGACGACGCGGGTCCGGTTTCCATCGATACCTCCAGCTTGAACGACACGAGGGCAATCGGTCGGAAGAGACCTGTCCCGGTCTCCGCCTACGCGATCCGCGCTGCCAACAGTGGCACGAGCATCTCCTCGGCGGACAGGCTGCCGTGGCGCCCGAGCAGCGTGTCGGGCTTGTCCGCCCACCAGAGGTAGGCGGCGCCATGGCCGATCAAGACGACATCGCCGAGGCGCGAAGCGGCCTGCGCGCAGGGAGTGCCGGGGCCGAAGAGCCCGGCGCGCAGCGCGTTGCCCGAGTCCAATTGGGTGAACGCGCCCGGCCACTCGCGGCTGATGTATTCAGCCGCAGCCTCAGCCTGCCCCGGCTTAGGATACAGGTAGGGAAGGCGAGCCTCTCCGGTCGGAGAGATGTGCAGCCGACAGGCGAGATCGGGATGCTCCGAGAGGTGGTAGTGCGGCTCAATCGCGGTCGCTATCTGGCCGTGATCGGAAAGCAGCAGCAGGAGCACGCCGCGGCCCGCACTCCGCTCGAGCGGCTGCACAAACAGGTCCACCATCGCGCGGACAAAGAACTCGAACTCGGCGCGCACCAGGTCGGAGTCTGGGCCGTAGACATGCGACAGAGCGTCGACGCCGCTGTAGTACGCCCAGGCGAATCGCTTGCCATCCGCCGGGCGCTCAACGAGCTTCCGCAGGCTGTGCCACAGATCGGCCGGCGAGCCGAAGCCGTGCAGGGTCGTGTCGGCATAATGCATGCGCGACAGACCCGAACCGCGAATCGAGTTGCCGATGAAGGCGTGAGCCTCTATGCCGGTCTGCGTCAGGCGGGTACCCAGCGTGGGAACGGGAAGCAGGCTTTGCGGTCGGACGCCCGCCCGTTCAAGCAGTCCGCGCTGATTGTCGAAGGCAGCCGGGGCTAGCGTGATCATGTTGGCGACCAGCCCGTACTCGCGCAGCAGGAGCTCATAGCCTAAGATGCCATGCTCGGCCGGGCTGCGCCCGGTCCACAGCGTCGTCAGCGCCGACGTGGTGGTGGATGGGACGACGGAGGTCAACGGCACGAGCAATCCGTCGTCGACCATCTTCAGCAGCGGGCGCCCGGGACCCTCGAGCCAGTGGGTGAAACGAGAGAAGGACAGAGCGTCCAGCAGGCATACGACGACCTGCTGAGCGCCTTTGGCGAGGGAATCAAGCGCCGGAATCTTGAGTGGCGCATGCGGTCCCGGCGGAAGGCCGAGCCATCGATCGATACTCGCCGGAAGGTTGAGGATCGACAGCCCGGAGTAGTGCGGGTGGACCGTATCTGCGCCCAGGTCGAGGCCAGGCATGCGGTGCGACGTGAGCGCTGGCAGGATCGACGAGGTCAGGTCGGGCATGGCAGAGACTATACGCCGCGGAAAGACGGGTGTCCAGCGCAAGCGGCCCCGCAGACGCCTGGACTGCTCCCCCCCGGGGGTTGTCACAGGATCAACGCTGTCTGCGTTCAACAAGCAGGGGCGGTACCGCGCCTCGGCGTTGGTATGGAACATGCACCAGACGCCTGTGCCGGAGGGGACATGGAGTCCAAGACTGTCCTGATCGTCGACGACGAGATGAGCAACACCCAGTTGTTCGGGATGATGCTCGAGCTGGAGGGCTACCGGCCGGTGGCCGCCGTGGACGAGCCCACCGCGCTGGAGGCCCTTCGCCAGCAGACGCCGGATGTGATGATCGTCGACGTGATGCTTCCCGGCGCTTCCGGGCTTGATCTGTGCCGGAAAGTGCGCAATGAACTGGGGCTGGCGGATCTGCCGATCGTGATTGTGTCCGCCAAGTCGCAGCTGGCGGACGTCCAGGCGGGCGTCGCCGCCGGCGCGACGGTCTACCTCACCAAGCCAGTGACCAAGGCCGAGTTGCTGGGCGCCGTGAGGCAAGCGGTGGGCGAGGGCGAGTAGCCGCCCGCTGCCAGCTCTCAGCTGTCAGTCCACAGCTTCGGGCCTTCGGGCCCATCATGGCCAGGCACAAGCAGCAATCCCCGAGGGTATCAGCTCGTCTCGCAACACACTGCAGGCATTGCACAACCGCTGGCAAGTGGCAATGCGCCGGCGGATTCTTTCCCCGTGCGGGCAGCGAAATCCCCGTCGCCAGGAACTACTTGCTCGACGCTGATCGCTGAATGCAGAGCGCTGAAAGCCGTTAGCTACTCTCCTACCCACATCGTGTGATGCTGCGGGACGCCGATCGCCGCCGGCACGTACCCGCCGACGTACGCCTTCCAGGCCATGAACGAGGGTCCGCTGTGGCTCAGGAAGATCGCCGGCGAATCATCGAGCAGGCGCTGCTCTGCTTGCCGGAACAGATCGAGCCGCGCCGCGGCGTCTGTCTCGACCCGCGCGGCTTCCACCAGCGCGTCGAACTCGGCACTGGTGTAGCGCGCATGATTCTGCGCCGAGTCGGTGTGGAACAACGCTTCGAGGAAGTTCTCCGGGTCCGGATAGTCGGCGCACCAGCCTTCGAGCAGGATCTGCCCGTAGTCGCCGGCATCCAGCCGCGTGTAGTAGTCCTGCCACTCGATCCCCTCCAGCGTCACTTCCACCCCGAGCTCGCGCTGCCACGTGTCGGCCAGGAAGGAAACCGCCGCAGACGCGTAGCCTCCGGAGGTCGGTACCGTCCACACGATCTCGGGCAGCCCGTCGGCGCCGTAGGCCGACTCGGCGAGCAGGACGCGTGCGGCATCAGGGTCGAACGTCGGCGAGTCGAGCGCCGCGCCGTACCCCGGCATGCCCGGCGGAAGCAGCCCGAGGGCCGGCAGGTCTTCGCCGTCGGTGAGGGCTTCCACATAGCGCTCGCGATCCACGGCGCGGGCGAAAGCCTGGCGCACCTTTGGATCGTCGAACGGCGGCGCGGTCGTGTTCAGGCTGACGTAGTACGTGCACATCGCCGGCTCGGTGAGCAGCGTGCCGTACAGGCCGTCGCCGGGATCCTTCACGCGGCTGATCTGATCGCGCGTCAC
>JAPLGR010000515.1 GCA_026390045.1 Chloroflexota bacterium
GCTGCCTTCTTTGAGGAACTGCTCGCCAAACGCCGGCAATGAAATGAAATGTTGAAATCCGCGCCCTACCGCCGGTCCTCGATCAGGTCGCCGGCGAGCTGCCCGGCATCGCTGAAGTTCAGCAGGAAAAATATCTCGTTGGGTCGCACGAATTTTCGGAAGTAGCCCTGGTCGATCTCCACATGGTCATGCCAGTCCAGCCCGGCGTAGCCGAAGGCTTCCTCGACCAGCTCGCGGACGCTGTGCGACTCTCCGGTTCCAAGGACGAAGTCATCCGCAGCGTCGCGCTGGAGCATGCTCCACATCGCCTCGACGTACTCCGGCGCGTAGCCCCAGTCGCGCTTGGACTCGAGGTTTCCCAGGAATACCTTCTTCTGCATGCCGGCGCGGATCCTGGCCACGGCCCGGGTCACCTTGCGCGTGACGAACGTTTCACCCCGACGGGGGCTCTCGTGATTAAAGAGGATGCCGTTGGTGGCGAACACCCCATACGCCTGGCGATAGTTGACCGCCATCCAGTACGAATACACCTTGGCGATGGCATACGGGCTGCGGGGTTGAAAGGTTGTCGTCTCGCTCTGCGGAGGCGGGGCGCTGCCGAACATCTCGCTCGAGGACGCCTGGTAGAAGCGCGCCTTCACGCCGCTGCGGCGGACGGCATCGAGAATGCGCGTCGTCCCCAGGCCGGTCACATCCCCGGTGTACTCGGGGATGTCGAAGCTCACCTTGACGTGCGATAGCGCGCCGAGGTGGTAGATCTCATCCGGGCGCACGTTGTAGATCAGATTGGTGAGCTGCTCGGCATTGGCCAGGTCCCCGTAATGCAGGAAGAGCCTGGCGGCCGGATCGTGCGGGTCCTGGTAGATATGCTCGATCCGTTCGGTGTTGAACGTGCTCGCCTTACGGATCATGCCGTGGACTTGATAGCCCTTGGCGAGCAACAGTTCCGCCAAGTACGATCCGTCCTGGCCTGTGATCCCGGTGACCAGTGCCTTCGGCATCGGATGCTCCAGACAGCGCATCAGGCTGCGCCAATATTCAGTTGCTGAATTATACCTTCGGAGAGGGCGGCGTCAAGCGCCCCTCCCTCCGGCGGCGAACGACATCGTTGCCGACAAGAGCTGCCAGCAAGCCGACCGTCAACACCGCGAGCCCGATCAGAGTGCGGCTCAGCCCGATCTGCGGCATCCCCCAGTACCGTCCGGCATACCACCACAGGATCAGCAGCAGGTCGACGGCCTCAATCAACGCGATCCGCCACAGCCATGCGCTGTGGCGCTGTCGACTCTCCTCCCAGGCCCAAGCGGCGAGGGTCACCTGCGCGAAGAGCAGAATGGCTCGATAGCGCGGGTTGTCCCATTGCAGCGAGCTGGCGCGCATCGCCGCCAGCAGCGCGCTCGCAGTGATGATCGCCAGCAGGTAGACCTGGAGCTCCCTCCACTTGCGCTGCTGCAGGACAAGCACGAGAGATGCGATCAGGAATGGGATCAGCGCCGTCCAACCCAGAGCGCGGAACACCGCGATCGTCCACCACACCGGGTTAGATACGTCCGCCAGCGCCGCCGGAAGGAGCGGGAGCAGTAGCCCGTAGCCCGTGATCAGAGGCATCTGCGCCCAGGCAGGGAACATCTTGAGGAAGAAGCCGATGATCGGCGATCCCTCAATCAGCAGACTCGTGCGCCAGGTATCGGTGGCTTGCGTCCACCAGCGTGCAATAGCATCCACCCCGAGCGTACCTAGGTCGCCGATGGAGGACCAGGCGCGGGCCATGAGGAACAGCGCCACCAGCACCAGGCTCCCCGCCGCAGCAAGCGCCAGCCAGCGCCCCTTCAGCCTCGATCTTCCTTCCCACAGCCATGCGCCGAGAAGGGCTAGGAGAAGCGCCAGCGCAGACGGCGGTGAGAGGGGCAGGGCAAGCACGACAGCCGCGGCCATCCAGGCGAGCCCACTCCGCCGGCGACCCTGACGTTCAAGGGCATATCCGAAGAAGCCCGCAGCATACAGACCGATGAGGAAGGGCTCGCGCATCTGTGAGCTGCCCAGCAGGACCGACTCGGGATACAACGCCATGCCCCAGGCGGCGAGCACCCCCACCCGATCGCCAAACGTGGAACGCCCAAACGCCCAGGCAAAGAGGACACCGAGGGCGGAGGCGAGCGCCGCAAGCTCAACGATGAGGAGTGGCCGATGCGCGTCCGGACTGAGCATTCGGTAGAGGCCGGCGCTGAACGTCACCAAGCCCAGATACTGGTCACTCGTCGTGCGCGCGGCTGCTAAGCCGGCCAGCGGTTCGTCCATGCGCGAGATGTTCCAGGCATCGGTGTCGCGCTTGTACGAATCCCAGTAGACGTACCCCGCCTTTTGCGGATCGGTCTCATACCCATACACTGGCAGCACGCGCAAGAGCACGGCGCCGACGATCAGCCGGAGCACAAGGGCAATCAGCACGGCCGCCAGCACGCCTGCGGGCGCTTCCCGCCCGACGGTTCGCAGCGCCGCTATCAACAGCCCCGCGCAGGCTGCCGCGACGACGCCATACGCCAGCCAGGCGCGGACGGCATCGCCGCGCGGGTCCACCAGCATCATGCCCGAGGCCACAATCACCGCGCCGGCAAGCGCCAGCCACCAATGTCTGCGCACCTTCACTGCGCTCTCGCCTCCCTGCCCCGAGACGTGCACCACCAAGCATACGCCATTCGGACCACAACGTAGATGACGAGCATCTGCGCCGGCACCAGGAACCGCGGGTTGTCCCCGTGGTCGGCAAGTGTCTGCACGACGGACCCAATCCAAACAGCCCCGACCGTAGCCAACAGGTGAGCATCGAGGCCCAGGCGTCTGCGGACGCGCGGCAGGACAAGCATCGCTATGGATGCCAGCAGGAATAGCGCGTTGGATAGGATGCACAGCGCCCGGCCTGATGTTGTCCAGGCTCCCAGCGCGCTTCGCACACCGGATGCCTCAATCCCTTCCGGCTTCCAGTACACGGGCGCCTTCCAGAAATCGATCCAGCCCTCCGCCACGCTTCGGGCGTACCAGGCCGGGTGTTCGCGGATCAGCTGGATCGACAGTCGCTGGATCTCGCGCGAGAGATCATAGAACCCCAACCCGGACGCGGCGCTGAGTTCCGGGATCGCGTCCCAGATGGTGTTGGTCTGGTCCCCGCGCTCGGCCACGCGTTCATCCCGCAGCCGAACGTACGTGTCGCGGATCGGCGCTGCGCTGTCGGGCAGGTACTCGAAGTACGGCCCCGTGTGCTGGACCAGGCCGTAGCCGCTCAGCACCGTCGGCGACAGCATGCCGTACGTGGAGTAGATGAACCACAGCCATCCGCCAAGCAGCAGTGCAGGACCGACGGAGAATGCAGCTATCCGGAGGATCATCCGGCGAACGCCGTTCTTCCGGCTCCAGAGGAAGAACAGCAGCCAGACGGGGAGGTAGAAGTACAGCGGACGCGCCAACCCAGCCAGTGCGCTGGCGAGCCCAAGGAGGAACGCCCAGAGTCCACCAGCAGCCGCGCTGCGCGCATGCAGCAGCCCGGCTAGCAGGGACAGACTCAAGGTGAGCAGGAACGTCGTCAGCGTCTCCGCAAGCAGGTTGGCTTCGAACAGAAACTGCCCGGGGAACAGGTCATAGAGAAGGCCGACCAACAGACTGATGGGGATGCTCTGCGTCGTCCGGAAGGTCATCCAGAACAGAAGGAACGAGATGGCCAGGCCTAGCCCGAGCTGCAGCGCATAGACCAGGCGCGGATCGCTGCTGGCAAGTGCAATGAAGCCGGGGTAGCCGGGGACACGTGTACCATCGTACCCGTCCAGTGTCCATCGGCTGAGCACTCC
>JAPLGR010000212.1 GCA_026390045.1 Chloroflexota bacterium
GCCATTTGGATCATCGCCTCCTTCTTTGAGTCCGTTCCGGTTGAGATGGAAGAAGCCGCGCTCATGGACGGATGTTCAAGATTGCGGATCCTCTTCAATATCGTCATCCCAATCTCCGCGCCCGGTTTGGTCTCCACCGCCATCTTCATCTTCCTCATGTCGTGGGATGAGTTCTTCTATGCACTGATCTTCACCAGCACCATCGCCGCAAAGACCATGCCCGTGGCGATCGCCGAGTTCGTCGGGCGCTACTCGACCGATATCACCGCGATGATGGCGGGCGGGGTCTTCGCCGCGCTGCCGCCCGTTCTGCTCTCCCTGATCTTCCAGCGCTATATCGTCACCGGCATGACGGCGGGCGCGGTCAAGGGATAGGCCGCGAATGCTCCCCCACCCTTCCCAGGGGAAGGGCAGCGCCAGGCATGAGTGTCAGCGCGGCCGGCCGCAGAAGCACCAGAACGTCTTGCGGGGACGGACCGATTGCAGCGCGCGGGGCCCGAAGCGAACGGACCCGATGCGAACAACCCTCGTAGGCCATGGTAGAGCCCTGCCTCTTGTTCCCGAATGACCAGGGCACCGGCTTGCGGATGCTTGCTGAAGGGAGCACTAACGCCGTCCGAAGCTCCCCGCCATCGCACACGAGGAGACACGGGTGACCCTCCAGGGTGTCATCTTCGACTTTGACGGGACACTTGCAGATACCCTGCCTCTCTGCTTTCAGGCGTTCCGCGAGGTTCTAAAGCCCTACCTTGGGCGAGAGGTCTCCGACGCCGAGATCAGGCGCCACTTTGGTCCGGATGAGGAGGGTGTCCTCCGGCAATTCATCCCGGACAAGGTGAACGAGTCTCTCGAGTCCTATCTGCTCACCTACGAGAAACTGCATTCCGTCTACACCACAGGCATCCCCGGGATCATGCCGATGCTGGATCGCTTGATCGACCAGGGGTTGTGCCTGGCCGTTGTCACAGGCAAGGGGCCGAGAAGCGCCGCCATCTCGCTTGACCATCTGGCGCTGGCCAAGTTCTTCAGCCTTGTCGATGCGGGATCTCCCGCGGGGGAACGCAAGCAGGCTTCGATCGCCAAGGTCCTGGCACACTGGGGCTTCCCTCCGCAGGACGTCGCCTATGTTGGCGACATGGCGGTTGACATGCGGGCGGCGAAGGCAGCCGGAGTGGTGCCGCTTGGTGCAGCCTGGCTGCCCGCCACACGGAGCGCAGAACTTCGAGGCGCGGGGGCAGCCGAGGTCTTCTTGGACCCCCAGGGGCTCGTCGCCTGGGTCGAGTCGCAATCTCGAGTGAACAGCGGGCAGGGCCGGAACAGCTGACGCCTGACGACTTCTGTTCCCGAGAGTGACGCGTAGAGTGTGAACGCCGGGAGTGTGAGAGGCGCCGGCAGCCCCTCCATCTCGCGGCCATCAAGTTCTGCTCCCCTTCCTCAAGGCCAGGCCTCCGCTCGCACTCACGCCTCGTCGGCCGGCCTCAGGTCCCACGCTCACGTTCGCGCCGATCGTCATGCCGGCGGCGTTTGGGAAGAACGATCCCCTCAGCGAGCGGCGCACTCCCCCACGATGCAGGAGCTATCCGACGGCCGCCGCAGTCCAAGGAGGGACCAGACTATACTTGAGTCTCAGGACACTTCCGGCGGTCGGAGCACGACAATGAACTTCGAACTCGCGGCATCGTTGATGTGCGCGGATTTCTCGCGGCTTCACGAACAGCTGTCGCAACTGCGGGCCGGCGGGGTGACACGCCTACATCTGGATTTCGCCGACGGCCACTTCGCCCCCAACCTGCTGCTCGGCACCGAGGTCTTCGCGGTGATCGGCAGAGACTCGGGCCTGACGATCGAGTCCCACTTGATGCTGCAGGATCCGTCTGCGTTCCTGCACCTCTTCATCCCCGGTTCGGACGTTGTCATCCTGCACGTCGAGTCGCAGACCGATCTGCCCGCCGCACTCGACGCCATCCGGCGCGCCGGAAAGGTTGCCGGGCTGGCCTTGCGCCCAGAGACCCCGTCACGCGCCGTCGTCCCCTACCTGCGCATGATCGGGCACGTCCTGGTCCTGTGTGTGCGCCCTGGTTTTGCCGGCGGTGAGTTCCTTCCTGGCCCGGTCGACACGATCCGTGAGCTGCGCCAGGCGGCCAACCGCGAGAACCCGTCGCTGGACATTCAGGCCGATGGGGCTATCAGCGCGCAGACCGTCCCGATCCTGCTCGAGGCCGGCGCCAACGTCTTCGTCGGAGGCTCCTCGGGGCTCTTCGTCGGTGACGACCTGACCGGTCGGGCCCAGGCCCTGCGCCGGATCATGAACCTCCGACTCTCGGGCCCAGCACACCAGTCCAGTCTTCCGCCTGGAGCCGGATAGACCGCGCACTTCCGCCGAAGGTCATCTGCCAGTTCGACGAGACAGCGGGGTCGTGCCGAGGGAGGCTGGATCCTCCCACCGGCGGCCCAGGGTGGTGCACCAATATCCATTCGCAGCCGGAGGCTGGGGCCGCCGAGTCAGGCCTGCACTGGGCGCCCTTTGTTCGCCTTCAGCGAGATCGCCTCGCGCGCCGCGCGAGCGATGTGAGCGCTGCTGATGCCGAACTTGTCGGCCAGCCAATCGATGGGACCCACCTCTCCGAAGACGTCCTGCACTCCGACCCGCACCAGTGGCACCCGCGCCCGGGAGGCCAGGACCTCCGCTACGGCGCTCCCCAGCCCGCCGATGAGATTGTGGTTCTCGGCCGTCACCAGGCAGCCGGTTTCCTGCGCGGCCGACAGGATCTCCGCCTCATCGATCGGCTTGAGGCTGGACATGTTCACGACCCGCGCGCCGACTCCCTCGGCCGCCAGGGCCTGCGCGGCCTGTAGCGCCCGGGCCAGCATGATGCCCGATGCGATGATGGTCACGTCGGCACCATCGCGCAATCGGACGGCGCGTCCCGCCTCGAATCGATAGGTGTCCGGGTCCAAGATGACCGGCGCTTTCGCGCGAGGCACACGCATGTAGGTTGTCCCAGGGTGCAGCAGCGTGTACTCGACCATCGAGCTCGTCTCGGTCGCGTCGGCCGCTTCGAACACACGCATGTTGGGGATCGCCCGCATGATCGCCAGGTCCAGCATGCCCTGATGGGTAGCCCCGTTGCTGCCCGAGGTCAACGCCGGCTCCACCCCACAGATGACGACGGGGGCATGGCAGTAGGCGGCCAGCACAGCCTGGTCGCAAACCCGCTGGCTGGCGAAGCAGGCGAACGTCCCGCAGAACGCCGTCTTTCCCGACAGAGCCAGGCCGGTGGCAATCCCGACCATATTCGCTTCGGCTACGCCGACGTTCCAGTGACGCGACGGGAACCTCGAGCGGAACTCGGCGGTGTCCGTCGCGCGCACGAGGTCGGCGTCGACCACGACCAACTCGGGAAACCGTTCCCCAAGCACGGCCAGGGCCTTGCCGAAGGGTTTCTCCACGACAGGGTACGGTTCCGGACTCATGGCGCGACCATCTCCTTGGCGGCCTCATCCAACTCCTGCAAAGCGAGGCGCAGCTGCTCGTCGTCGATCGGATGCGAGTGCCAGGGAACGCTGTTCTCCATGTAGGAGATGCCCTTGCCTTTGACCGTCACGGCGATGATCACTTGCGGCTTCGCCGGTTCCGCCTCGGCTTCCCGGACGACGTCGAGGATCTGCTCCAGGTCGTGACCGTCGATCCGGCGCACGCCCCACCCAAAGGCCCGCCACTTGTCCTCCAGTGGAGAGATGCCCATGATCTCGGCGATCGTGCCGTCGGTCTGCAGCCGGTTGTGGTCTACCAGCGCCATGAGCTTCCCCAGCCCATAGTGGGCGGCGGCCATCGCCGCCTCCCAGGTCTGACCCGCCTGGCACTCGCCGTCGCTCAGCACCACGAACACCCTGCGGTCTCGAAGGTCGAGCCGGTCCGCCAAGGCCATGCCGACACCTACCGACAGGCCCTGTCCCAGCGAACCGCTTGACACCTCCACGCCGGGGACGCGGTGCATGTCGATGTGCTTCTGCAGAGTCGTGCCCGGAGCATTGAAGGTGCGCAGGTTCTCGACGGGGAAGAAGCCCCGTCGCGCCAGCACGGCGTAGAGTGCCGACGAGGCATGTCCTTTGGAGAGGATCAGGCGATCTCGACCGTCCCACGTGGGGTTGTGAGGGTCGATTCTCATCACCCTGAAGTAGAGGGCCGTCAGGATCTCAACCACCGACAGCGATCCGCCCGGATGGCCGGAGCCTCCGGCGTGGATCATCCGAACGATGTCGCGCCGGATATCTGCGCACATCGCCTTCAATTCCGCAATCGCCGGGGTCTCGCCCACTTCACGCTCCTTCCCTGCCCGTGCCGGCTCCCAACCTGGTCCCGGTCAATGCCGGTCTCACATACGTGAATATGTCCGCAATTCCGTGAGTCATCCTAGCACCGGAGCGGTGGGCTGTCAACGTAGGACCTGCATCCACAGCGCCGATTGGGGTGCGATCCTCAAGTCCCACGCCTGCTCCGGTCCGGACACCCGCGCCCGCATTTGCCTGCACGGGGCCCGCGCCGCCTGGCGTTGGAGCCCGACCCTCCCTCCGAGCGGCTCACCGGACGGATCGGGGAGATACGATGTACCGTCTGGACTCACGCCCGCGACCGTTCAGACTGGCCGTCGTCGGCCGAGTCTGGTATAGTATAGAATGTGATAGCAGGCGCACATATGTGAACGCCCCATGCTTCACGTTCCTCATCCGTTTGGCGAAGGGCGTTCATCGGCACGGGCGCTGCACGAACAGCTTGGAGGGAGCTTGGCGAGGGTAATGGGCGACCAGAAGCGGCCTACGCGACCCACTCCGGGTTCCCCCTGCATCAGCGCCTCGGTTCTAGCCGCCGACCCCGCGGCTCTGGGAGCGGAGGTGGCCCGAGCCGAGTCCGCCGGCGTCGATCGCTTCCACGTCGATGTCATGGATGGGCTCTACGTGCCCAACCTGGCCCTGACCCCCCATCATGTCGCCGCACTCCGCCGCCACACCTCCCTGCCCATCGATCTCCATCTCGAGGTGCAGCACCCCGACCGGATCCTCGAAACGATCCCTTGCCAGGGGGCGGCGACCATCATCGTGCAGCTCGATACCCTCCAGGAGCCCTCATTGACCTTCCGCCAGATCCGCTCCGCCGGCGCGACGGTCGGCCTGGCGTTGAACCCTACCGAGGACCTGAGCCGCGTTCGCCCCTGGCTGCCCGATCTGGACATGCTCGTGGTGAGGGCCGTTGAGCCCGGCTTTGCCGGCCAGAATCTCCGTCCGGGGGCGTTCGAGAAGCTCACGCTTGCCGCCCGGATGCGCGCGGAAGCTGGCCTCAATTTCGCCATCGCCCTGGATGGAGGCGTGACGACCGGCAACGCCGCGCAGCTCGTCGCCGCTGGCGCGGACACACTCATCGCGGGAACGGCGCTGTTTCGCGCCGCCGACATGCGGTCGACCGTCAAGGCGCTCAAGGCTTCTCCTGCGCCGGCCGCGTCCGACCGGACTTCGGGGGGGTAACGATGCCTAGTGCCAGGGGTCCTGCCAGGGTGCACACGCCGACAGACCGCGAGCAGCTGCTGTGCGATGTTGCCAGCCTGTACTACGAGCAGAACCTCACCCAGGAGAAGATCGCCCGGCGCGTCGGCGTGACCCGCTCGATGATCTCGCGCCTGCTGACGGAAGCCCGCCGCCGCGGACTGGTCGAGATCCACGTCAAGCGCACGGGAGCGCGCGATGCCAGCCTCGAGGCCGCCCTGGCGGAGCGCTTCGGCCTCAAGGCGGTCGCCGTCGCGGCCTCCACCCCGGCATCCGGGCTGGACCGCGGGC
>JAPLGR010000403.1 GCA_026390045.1 Chloroflexota bacterium
TTCCCGCCGCAGCTGATGGGTGATCATCGCCTGATCGATGGCGGCGCGCTGGATCCGGTGCCGGTTCGGCCGGTGCGCGCATTGTCCCCGGCGCCTGTCGTGGCGGCAGTGCTCTCACCGGCGCGCGAGTCCTGGCGCGAGGCGCGCGGCCCCGGCTTGGCCGGCATCCTGCCCGCGGCGCAGGTGCTCTTTCGGCTCCGACCGGGTCAGGCGATCCAGGTGTTCCAGGACTACATGGAGCTCACCTCGCGAACCTACACCGAGACCCGGCTTGAGATCGACCGGCCCGAAGTCATCGTGCGCCCTGAGGTCTGGCGCGTCGGTTTGTTCGATGAACCTTCTGTGGCCGAGATGATCGGGTTCGGGGAGAGGGCCATGCAGCAGCAGCTCCCGTCCCTGCGCCAGCAGTTCACTCTGCCGAGGCGGTTGGCAAGGATGGTGCGGCGACCGCCGGGTGCGTGAAGGACATGTCTCCGCGCGATCTGCGCGCCTATGCGCGCACGACAACAGCCAGGTTGATCGGGGGCGGCCTGCTTGTTCTGCTGCTTGTCGGCGGTGCACTCGTGTACGCGATCTACGGGTCCAGCGCACTCCTCTCGGCGCTGCTCTGCATTGGCCTCGGGCTGGCGCCGGTCGCGCTGGTGATGCTGGCCATCGTGGGAATCGATTCCTTGCGGCGCTGGGCGGACCGGGGCTGATCAAGCTACTGGGCCCGGCGCGCTTGCCGGGGAGCCCACGTTGGGGCATGCGGCAAGTGGGTCAGGTCGTGGATGTTGTTGAACACCCGGCCGTACGCGGCGTGACGTTTGTTATCCGCTGAAGGTAGGTGCTCCGTTCCCAGTCTGCTTCGAAGGTGCTATCCTTTGAGCAGTACAGGCAGATCCTTCGACGGGCAGGCGAGTTTGCGCCTGCCTGTCCCACAATTCCATCCATTCAGGAGCGTTGCATGACCAACCAGGCACTTGACGAGAAATCCATCAACTGCATCCGGTTCCTCTCAGCCGATGCGGTCCAGCAGGCGAAGTCCGGCCACCCCGGGATGCCGATGGGCGCCGCGGCCATGGCGTACACGCTGTGGTCACGTCACCTCAAGTTCGACCCGGCCGACCCGCGCTGGCCGGATCGGGATCGCTTTGTCCTCTCAGCCGGACATGGGTCGGCGCTGCTGTACTCGATGCTCCACCTCTCGGGCTATGACCTGCCGCTGGACGAGATCAAGCGAGTCCGCCAGCTTGGGAGCAAGACGCCCGGGCACCCGGAATTCGGCGAAACGCCCGGCGTGGAAACCACCACCGGCCCCCTCGGCGCCGGATTCGCGATGGGCGTGGGCATGGCCGTGGCTGCCGAGCACCTGGCGGCAATGTACAACAAGCCCGATCTGCCCATCGTTGGCCACTTCATCTTCGGCATCGTCTCCGACGGGGATCTGATGGAAGGCGTCGCCTCGGAGGCCGCCTCCTTTGCCGGCCACCAGAAGCTTGGCCGGCTGATCTACCTGTACGATGACAACCACATCACGATCGACGGTTCCACTGACCTGTCCTTCACCGAAGACCGGGTGAAGCGCTTCGAAGCCTACGGCTGGCACACGGTCGTTGTGCCGGACGGCAACGACGTTGAGGCGATCGATAGGGCGATCCAGGCAGCAAAGAAGGACCCGCGGCCATCGCTCATCGCTTGCCGGACTCACATCGGTTTCGGGCTCCCCAACAAGCAGGACAAGTCGTCGGCGCACGGCGAGCCGCCTGGCGACGAGGAACTCAATGGTGCGAAGCAGAAGCTCGGCTGGCCGACCGAGCCGCGCTTCCTAGTCCCGGATGACGTGCGGGCGCACATGCGTCCCGCGGCTGAGCGCGGGCAGAAGGCGCACGCGGCATGGAAGCAGCTGATGGAGCGCTACACGAAGGCGAATGCCGATCTGGCGGCGCAGTTCACGCGGACACTGGCAGGCAAGCTGCCCGACGGGCTGGCCGCGATGATCCCGGCTCCCGCTGCCGATCCGAAGGGCATGGCGACGCGCGCGGCATCGGGCAAGGCGCTCAACGCCCTGGCCCCCGCGCTTCCTGAGCTGATGGGCGGCTCGGCCGATCTGACACCGTCCAACCAGACGGCGATCAAGGATGCCGGGGACTTCATGCCTGAGGCGCGTGCAGGCCGGTATCTGCGCTTCGGCGTACGCGAGCATGCGATGGGCGCCTTGCTCAACGGCATCGCCCTGCACGGCGGACTGATTCCATACGGCGGCACCTTCATGGTGTTTGCTGACTACATGCGCCCGCCGATCCGGCTGGCGGCGCTCATGGGCCAGCGGGTGATCTACATCTTCACCCACGACTCGATCGGCGTCGGGGAGGACGGCCCGACGCACCAACCGATCGAGCACCTGGCCTCCCTGCGCGCCATCCCGAACCTGGTCGTCCTCCGCCCGGCCGATGTCAGCGAAACGAATCAGGCATGGCTCGTCGCTCTTGAACGGACGAAGGGCCCGACAGCGATGGCCCTGACGCGCCAGGCGCTGCCGATCTACGACCGGGCAAAGTACGCGCCCGCCGAGGGACTGCGGCGCGGCGCCTACGTCATGGCCGATCTCGGGAAGGGCAAGCCGTCGGTGATCCTGATGGCCTCCGGCTCTGAGGTGGAGATGATCATCGCCGCGGCTGAGAAGCTCGTTGAGCAGGGCACCTCGGTTCGCGTTGTTTCGTTCCCGTCGTGGGAGCTGTTCGAGGCACAGCCGGAGTCCTATCGCAAGGAAGTGCTCCCGGCGGGTATTCGCGCCCGTGTTGCAGTTGAGGCGGGCGTGACCATGGGCTGGGATCGCTACGTTGGCGAAAAGGGCCTGGTCGTCGGCATCAACCGCTTTGGTGCCTCAGCTCCGTACAAGGAGGTCTACAAGTACTTGGGCCTCACCGTCGACAACGTGGTTGCCGCGGCGCAGAAGTCGCTGGCTGCAGCGAAGTAGGGAGGAAGTGCCGTGAAGGTTGCCGTGGCGTGTGATCACGCCGGTTTCCCCCTCAAGCAGACCGTCATGGATGCTGTCTCGAAGGCGGGCCATCAAGTCATTGACCTGGGGACGGACTCCACTGCTCCCGTGGACTACCCGGACTTCGCCGAGAAGGCCGGCCGCGCCATCCAGCGCAAGGAAGCGGATCGCGCCATCGTCATCTGCGGTTCCGGCGTGGGCGCCGCGGTGGCAGCGAACAAGATGGCCGGGGTGCGCGCCGGGGTGTGCCACGACACCTACTCGGCGCGTCAGTGTGTCGAGCATGATGACGTCAACGTCCTGGCGCTTGGCGGCAGAATCATCGGCCCCGAGCTTGCGATCGAGATCGTGCGCGCCTACCTCGCAGCGAAGTTCACGGGCGAAGAGCGCCACGTCCGGCGTCTGAACAAGATCATGGCGCTGGAGCGATCGGAGGCCTCCCGCAAGCAGGGGGCATGAGCGACGATCTGGAGGGCGCGCCGCGATTGTGGCTCGCGGACCTGGTTCAAGCTGACCCCTCCGCCGAACGCTTGGGGCGCTTGGTCGGCCTCGGACGGGTGGAGGGCGCGCTGATTGACTGGCAATCGATCGCCAAGGGTCGAGGACAGCTACTTCAGGTAAGGCAGCTTGCTCAGGCAGGTTGGGATGCAGATCGGACGTCCGACGCCTTGATGGCGTCGGACGTCCGTCTGGCCACAAGCCTCCTGCTTCCCCTGCACGAAGAGAGCAACGGCCGGAGCGGTTTCGTTGCTGCCCTGTTTCCGCCTGGGGCAGAGGCCGGTGCCGTGGCGCGGCGCGCCGGAGAGCTGGCGCGGCAGGTCAACCGTCCCAATCTCGTGATCGGATTCGCCTGTGATCAGGGGGGACTCGAGGCTGCCAGAAGTGCGCTCTCGAAGGGTCAGCACACGCTTGTCACCTCGGTGGTCTCGTTCGATGCGCTTGGCCGAGCCCTGGAGGCCTGCACCGAAGGTTTTTCCGCGGCGGGCAAGGAACACGGATCTTCGGGACG
>JAPLGR010000290.1 GCA_026390045.1 Chloroflexota bacterium
CCGCGCACCACGCACGTCATCGGGTCGGCGGCCACCCAGACGCGCATCTTGAGTTCATTGGTGAGCTTCTCGGGCAGGCCGTGCAGCTGTGAGCCTCCGCCGGCCAGGCAAAGCCCCGACTCCATCAGATCGGCGATCAGCTCGGGCGGGATCTCGTCAATGGCGTCCTTGATGGTGTCGGTGATCGTGCGCACGGATCCGGAAAGCGCTTCGCGTATCTCGACCGACGAGACTTCGATCGCCTCCGGCAGGCCGGAGACCAGGTTCCGCCCGCGGATGGTCATGGTGCGTTCTTCCTTCATGGGGAAGGCCGAGCCGATGGCGATCTTCACGCGCTCCGCCATGCGTTCCCCGATGAGCAGGTTGTACTTGTTGCGGACATAGGCCACGATGTCCTGATCCAACTCGTCACCGGCGACGCGCAGCGATCGCGATACCACCACGCCGCCCATCGAGAACACCGCCATCTCCGTGGTGCCGCCGCCAACATCAACGATCATTGAGCCGCGCACCTCGCCCAGCGGGAGCCCGGCGCCCAGCGCTGCCGCCGTTGGCTCCTCGATCAGGTAGGTCTGGCGGGCCCCGGCCGCCATGGCCGCATCGTATACGGCTCGCTTCTCCACCTCTGTGGCGCCGCTGGGAATGCCAACGACGACCCGCGGCCTGGGCACCGGGACGATGCTTTGCTCGTGGGCCTTGCCGATGAAGTACTCGAGCATCGCTTCAGTGATATCGAACTCGGAGATCACGCCGTCCTTGAGCGGGCGGACGGCAACGACATTGGGCGGAGTGCGGCCCACCATCTCCTTGGCTTCAGCGCCGATGGCAAGGGGCCGCTTCGTCTTTTTTTCAATCGCCACCCACGACGGCTCGTTGATGACGATGCCCTTGCCGCGCACAAGGACGACCGTGTTGGCCGTACCGAGGTCGATCCCGATGTCCAGCGAGAACAGGCCGAGAAGCCAGTTCAGTGGATTGAAGACCAACGGGGACGTCCTCCTGGGGCTCGTTGGGCGCCGGAAGACACGCCTCACGCATATCTTCCCGGTTTGACCATTGGCGATTATAGCATACGGGTGCCCGCGGAAGCCCACGCAGGCGGGATGACCCGCCCGGCATGGGGCGCGTATAATCCGAGCCGATGGACATTGCGCAAATGCTGGAGCCCGAACTTGAGGCGGTCGGCGTGCTGCCGCCCGGCGAGCGCGTGATCGTCGGCGTGTCGGGTGGCGGGGATAGCGTGTGTCTGCTGCACATCCTCCAGAGCCTGCACGTCCCGGTGGTCGCGGCGCACTTCGATCACGGGCTGCGCCGCTCAAGCTGGGCGGATGGGAGATACGTCCTGCGGTTGGCGTCCGATCTCGGGCTCCCCGCGGTGGCGGAGCGCTTGGAGCCGGGCCAACTGCAGGCCGGCCTCGGGTCGCTGGAGGAACGCGCCCGGCGTGCACGTTACCGTTTCCTGGCCTCGGCAGCTCACGAGTGGTCATGCCGCGTCATCGCCGTCGGGCACACGCAGGATGACCAGGCCGAGACGGTCCTGATGCACTTGCTGCGCGGATCGGGAACGCGCGGACTGCGAGGGATGCGCCCCGTGTGTTCCCTGGACGAAGTCACCGGTGTTCCGGAGGACTCGGGCCTAGAGTTGATCCGGCCGCTGCTGCGCATCCCTCGCCAGGAGACTCTCGCCTACTGCCGCACAAGACACCTCGCCATCCGCCGCGATCCGACCAACGACCAGACCGCGTTCCTGCGCAACCGGATCCGGCTCGAGTTACTCCCGCTGCTGGAGAGATACAACCCGGCCATTCGCGAGTCCCTCGCGCAAACGGCGGACATCCTGGCAGGCGACGCTGAAGCGATCGATTCCGTGCTTGCGCTGCTCGGGCCTGAAGTGATTCGGTCCCCCGGAGGCGATCGCGTCGAGGTTGCTAGGGGTTGGATGCTTGGTCTGCCCGTGGGCCCGCAGCGCATCGTCCTGCAAAGGATCCTCAAGGACGTAGCCCCGGAAGGGACAGAAGTCGGCTTCCGGGCGGTTGAGCGGGCGAGAGCCGGCCTGGGATCAGGAAAGCGGATGTCCCTCCCAGGAGACGTTGAGATGCGAGCGGAAGGCGACCGGCTGATCCTCTCGCGACTCGGTGCGCCAGAGACGGGCGCGTCGATGTTCCCCCAGGTGTCTTCGCTGGAGGAGGTGAGGCTGCGGCCGCCCTGCACGGTGGGCCTGGCAGGGGGTTGGATGCTCGAAGTTGTCGAGAAGGACGTGGCAGCGCCGATCGAGAACGTCAAGACGGATCCGAGTTCGGAGGCGCTCTTCGACGCCGAGGCAATAGGAGAGAACCTTGTCTTGCGCGCGCCCTGTCCCGGCGATCGAATGACGGCGTTCGGCGCACAGGGGAGCAAGAAGATCTCCGATCTCCTCCAACAGGAACGGATCCCGATCAGCGTCCGCCCGCACTGGCCCGTCGTGTGCGAGTCAGGGTCAGTTGCCTGGCTGGTTGGAGTCCGGCGCGCGGAAGGTGCGCGCGTGGGTCCTCTCACCCGGCGTGTGCTGCAC
>JAPLGR010000389.1 GCA_026390045.1 Chloroflexota bacterium
ATAGAGGACAACAGCGAAATCGAACCCGAAGAAGAGCAGGAGGGGCGAGACTCCCATTACCTGTACCTGCGGGAAGAGAGACAGCAGGAGTTCGCCCGGTATGAGCGAAACTATCGCGCTCGCAGGATAAGGGAACTGACATTGGGCCCCATCAGACGGGGTAAGAGAATAAGAAGGCCGCACGGCGGAAAGATCGCGGCCTAGAGGATTACTGTAAAGATACGCCAGGCAGCTTGCTGAGCTGTCTGGTTTTCTTTTGATGTGTCATCTATGTAAAAGATCCGCTATTGATCTTTAGCATTTGAGTTTAACAAACAGACCTGCCGCAACCTGTCATTCCCGCGAACGCGGGAATCCACCTTCCGAGGCTAGGTTCCTGGATTCCCGGTCAAGCCGGGAATGACATGATTGGCAGCTAAGTCAATATCCAAAGATCAATAAAGCTGACTGCACGAAGGTAACGTCTTGGGGTGTGTCGAAGTCTAATCATGCAGGCGTGCGAGCGCGCCGCGAAGTAAATTCAAAAAGGAGTGGTAAGGTTATGCATCATCTGAAGTTTGTGCTGGCGCTATGCGCAGCCGTCGCTGTTGGGTCCGGCGTGGTGTTGGGTGCGGATGTCGGGACGCAGCCTGTACCTCGATCGACAGACCCCTCTGTGGTGCAGGGGATTATCTCGGCGATCGACCTTGATAAGGGATCGGTCACCGTCGTCCCGCCGGCTCCCGCACCTGCTGGGACTATGCCGACACCGGCGTTCTCGTTCTTCATCAACGCCCAGACCAAGATAATCAAGAACGGCCAGATCGCCGTGCTGAAGGATCTGGCAATTGGGGACATGTGCAAGGCTGAGATCAAGTACAGCTTTGACGGAGTGCCATTTGCGCTCAACGTGCAAGCGAGCAGCCCACAGGCTGAGCCTGGGCTCAAGTTCGTAACGGGAGTCATCTCCGCTATCGATCCTGCCACGCTTAGGTTCGAGCTGAACGGCAAGCCCGGCCCGATCGGCGCGGTTACTGTCCTGAAGTTCTTCGCCGACAAGGAGACTAAGATCATTAAGAACGGCCATCCGGCCGGATTCGGCGATCTCAAAGTGGGCGACATGGCGGGCGTTGGTTTTGTGCCTGGCCCGACATTGCAGCCGAGCAGCATAGTCCGCGCGGCAGTTATCGAAGTCAAGAACCCTGTGACTCCTCCCCAGCCTGGGCTCAAGTTCGTGACGGGAGTCATCTCCGCTGTCGATCCTGCCACGCTCAAGTTTGAGCTGACGGGCAAGAGCGGGCCGGACGGCACAGCCCCCGTCCTGAAGTTCTTTGCCGACAAGGAGACTAAGATCATTAAGAACGGGCGCCCGGTCGGATTCGGCGATCTCAAAGTGGGCGACGCGGCCCGCGTTGGTTTTGTGCCTGGTTCGACGTCGTCGCCGGGCAGCGTAATCCGCGCGGCGGTTATCGAAGCCAAGAGCCCTGTGACTCCTCCGCCGGCCAACACCATACTCGAGGGTTTGATCACGGGGATCAACCTCGATAAGGGCTCGATCAGGCTTGAGTCGCCCACGCAGGCAAAGCCGCCGGTGACGTTCTTTGTTGTCGATTCCACGAAGATTATGAGAAACGGGCAGCCTGCGCTGCTCAAGGACCTGAAAGTCGGGGATGCGTGCAGGGCGGAAGTCAAGCCCACTCCGGATGGCACACTCGTGGCGCTCAACGTGCAGACGAAGAGCGCAGCGACTCCTCCGCCCGGGCTCAAGACGGTGGCCGGGACAATCTCCGCCATCGACTACAGCAAGCTTACGTTCGAGCTGACCGTCATACGCGCCCCAAAAGCCGAGGCGACCATTTTGAGATTCTACGCCGACAAGGAGACTAAGATCCGCAAGAACGGGAATCCGGCCGGATTCGGCGATCTCAAAGTGGGAGATATGGCAGGCGTGGGTTATGTGCCTGCCCCGACTGTGGGGTCGGGCGGCCCCCCGCAGGCGGGGGTCCGCGACGCCAAGACCGCTCCGTTTCCACCACACAACGTCAGCTTCGACGGTGTGATCACGAAGATCGACCTGGACAAGTGCTCGATCACACTTGCCTTGCCCAGGGAGACAGAGCCGCCGGTGACGTTCTTTGTTGTCGATTCCACAAAGATCCTCAAGAACGGGCAGCCTGCACTCCTTAAGGACCTTAAGATCGGCGAGACGTGCAGGGCGGATGTCAAGTCCACCCCGGACGGCACTCTTGTGGCGCTCAACGTGCAAGTGCCTCTTCCGCCCCCGCCCACGACGCTGGCGGGCGTCATAACGGCCATCGACTATTCCGCGCTCAAGTTCACGTGGTGGTTCAAGGGAAATGCGAGCATCCAGCCCCTCGGCCTGACTATCCTCGCCGACAGTAACACCAAGATCCGCAAGAACGGCAATCCGGCCGGATTCGGCGATCTCAAGGTAGGGGACTTGGCGGATTTCGATCCTGTGTCTGGTACGCCGATTGAGCCCGGCAGCACGATCCACGCGGTTGTTGTCGAAGCGAAGACCCCTTCGGCCAACATCATACTCGAGGGTGTGATCGGCGCGATCAACCTGGACAAGGGCTCGATCACGCTTGCCTCGCCCACGCAGGCCGAGGGGGCGCGGATGTTCTTTGTTGTCGATTCCACAAAGATCGCCAGAAACCGGCACGTTGCGCTACTTAAGGACCTGGAGATCGGCGAGGCGTGTAGGGCGGAAGTCAAACCCACCCCGGACGGCAGCCTTGTGGCGCTCAAGGTGCAAGTGCCTCCTACGCAGGGAGTCACGGCGGGAGCGGGCGTCATATTGGCCATCGACTATTCCGCGCGCAAGCTCGGGTGGTGGTACGAGGGCGATGGAAGCCTCCAGCCCCTCGGCCTGACTATCCTCGCCGACAGTAACACCAAGATCCGCAAGAACGGCAATCCGGCCGGATTCAGCGATCTCAAGGTAGGGGACTTGGCGGATTTCGATCCTGTGTCTGGTACGCCGATTGAGCCCCACGGCACGGTCCGCGAGATTGGTATCGAGGCGAAAACCCCTTCGGCTCCTCCTCCGCCGGGTCCGCGTTAGGCAGCGCGACTCAAGATTCAGGGAGTCACTTTGCGGGACCCGCCCATCGTGGGCGGGTCCCGCCTGCTTTTCGTTCCAGGAGCCGCTGCACGTTTAGCCAGGACCCACTTCAGGTATCACTCACGAGAGAGCCTGGGGGTGTGCTATGTCTGAAACGGACAAGGATGAGGTTTTCAGCAGCCTGGTCAAGGACGTGGAGTCCACCGGCGTCTCGGTGCTGTGTCTCTGCGGGGAACTGGACGCGTCCACGGTTCCCGGGTTCCTTGCCGACGCGCGCGACGTCATCGAGCGGCGCAGGAACGTGATAATGGACGTCCACCTGCTGGACTACGTTGACAGCACCGGGGTCGCGGCAATGCTTTCCACTCGAAATGCGCTTGTCTCGGAAGGCCGGAAAATGTACCTGGTAGGCTGCCACGGTCTGCTCAGTAGGGTTCTGCGGATCACACAGGCCGAAATGGAACTGCTCTGCCTGGACGATCTGGACACGGCGATGGAAAGGCTGATCCGCGAGGAAGACGCACTACCTGCCCCCTCGCCCTATGAGGGTTGGGGTGAGGGTGAAAGGCCGTAATCCTGCACAATCTCTCACTAAGACGGACGGAGGCTACTTAGCAGCCAGGTCTGCAAACCAGAGCTCGATCTCGATCGCAGCGGTCTCGGTGGAGTCCGAACCGTGTATGAGGTTCTCGCACGTGGATACCGTGAAATCGCCTCGAATCGTGCCCGATACAGCCTGTTCCGGGTTCAAAGCGCCCATCATATTGCGCATGATCTTGACCGCGCTTTCACCCTCGACGACCATGGCCACGACTGGGCCCGAGGTGATAAACTCCACCAGGGAATCGTGGAAATCCTTGCCCTTGTGGACTGCGTAGTGCTCTTCGGCGAGTTTGCGCGAAGGCGTGAGCATCTTCATCGCCACGATGTCCAGGTTCCGGCGCTCTATTCTCGACACGATCTCCCCAACCAGCTTGCGCCTGACGCCGTCGGGCTTGATCATTATGAAAGTCCTTTCCAACGTTGCCACCTCCAACCAAGGGAGAATATACCAGACGAGAGGGCACTATGGCAAGGCTTGGATGCAACAGCAGGAGTTCACCCTCGTTGTTTCGACTATCACTCCAGGTATCCCTACCTGGAGGGACGAGGCTGTAATCGGGCGTTGACTATGCTGCGGGAACGGCTATGACAACTTGCCCTCCGAATTCGTACAATCAAGAGTTCCCGCAACATGATACGAGCTAGCTGCGGGAACTCTTGACCGTGCAAACTTGGCGGCTCAGCTCAACCAGTCGTTCCCGCAGCATACTGAAGCCATCGGGCTATCGGCCAATCCCTTCCCGACTTTCCACTTTCCACTTTCAACTTTCCACTCGCCCCCTCACCTCTTCCAGCCATTCATAGCCATAACTCGATGCGCGAGGAATATGGCCTCGGCGGCGTCCGCGCGGGTGATGGGGGAATCGGGCTTGAAGAGGCCCTGTTCGTAGCCCTCGAAGAGCGACGACGTAATTCTGTGGGCGCGGAGGGTCTCGACCGCCATATAATAGGGCGACTCCCTCGGGACGTCGGT